>JAAZJT010000139.1 GCA_012800215.1 Bacillota bacterium
CGCAGATTTGGTGTAAAATAGTATTCACAAGAGATCCCTCCTTTGGTGTGTAGATTGTGGTAATTCTATTTTACCAAAAGGATGATCTCTTGTTTATTTTTATCCTACAACAATTTTACACTATGAAAGAAAGCAGCAAGAGAAATTATTTACTCTGCTGCTTTCTTTTAATATGAAAATTTACTCTAAGCAGTCTTTCGCTTAGCGATCTTGTAGAGGATAAGGCGGCCACTCTGGATTGAAATCAGGGCATGTTCCTAATACTTCATCGCAATCCGGTGGTTCAGGGCAGAATCCGTAGGAAGGAACCGCTATTTGTACAGTTGCCAACAACTTTAGCAGTGTATACTTACCAATACAGGCTACAATCTTAGTGTGGAGCACCCCTTCCACCAACTCTTCACTTTCAACAAAGGCCTGCAAACACTCAAGGAATGGAATCTCACAATGCAAGTATAATCCATTTTCACCTGCACGCGGGACATTAAAGGTTTTAATCACAGTATTATCTTCTGATAGCTTTTGTGTAGAACCATCCTCAAAGATTAACTTAATTTTAGCTCTGTAAGTTACAGTTACACGTACCCGACCAGGGGCTACAACTTCACAAAATGGCCCATCAATTATAAAAACTTTATAACACAAAACATCGACTATTGGGTTTTCAGGGCAGGCTTCGTAACAGAACCTTATTTCATCAACTTGCACATTCTTACATTCATCATAAACCTTATCCACAAGTAGGCAGACAACTTCTGTCGGAGGAGGGCAGCCATATATGGGATCGCATTGGCCTATTTGCACATCTGCAATCTGTTCGCAGCCTTTTCCACCTTTTATAATTTTTTGCACGTTTTTTGCAACCTCCTTTCATCTAAGTATGTAAAACCAGGCTCCCTACCAGTTCTATGCTAATATATGCGCATTTCGTGTAGAGTGTGCAGTAAGCGGTGAAAGTTTTATAGTTCTGTTCATTCTCAAAAAAAAATACATATCTTTTATATAAGGAGGTATGGAAAGATGAAGATAGTATCTACATTACCTTATATCTGCCAAGACGAAGCTACCTATTGCCTGTTTTTGAAAGATGACGTATTAATTTGCGAAATAAAAAAACCGGGAACCAAAGATACTGAAATAGTGGAGCTGCTTAAAGATTGCCAATCCTTTGAGGTAGCGTCAGGACAGGACAATAAACTGCATATTCTAGCGGTTAGTAACAACAATAAACTAAATTATTTTTTCCTGACGGGTAATCAGGCACAGCAGATGCCGTTCATTACAGAAGATGCGCCCAATTACTTTCAACTTGCTGCCAGCCCGGAAGGGCAGGTCTACTACTGCGCACAGAACGGTACTAAAATTATATTTGCCACTTTGACAAAAGAAATGAACTGGCAAAGCCATGAATTAGCCTTTGGGCACCAGCCTGCCCCCCTAAATTTAGTGGTCGATCAAAATCATTATGCTCATTTACTAGTTTATGATTTAACATCATTAAAACTCTCCTATTTGCCTGTGGAATTAAATACTTACCATTACCAGCAGCCTTTCACTTTAGCCACTAAAGTACAACTGCAAACTAACCCCGCTTTTCTTTTTGATTCTGTACAAAACATTCATATCGCCTGGATCTCAGCGCAAGAGAAACTGCTGCATTATCAAGCCAGATTAGCTGGCGGGTGGCCAGTTGGTGGGTGGCAGCACCCACTTACACTACCCCTTGATTTCACAGCGAAATTAATGTCTTTTTCTGAAGCATATCCGCAGGCAAAACTATGGTTGCTCGATGATGAACAAAAGATACATTACTTTAAACCACATGAAACAGCGGAAAAAACACAAAGTTTTTCAGCTGAAAAATTTCATCCTGTCCGCTTGGCCCAGGAAAGTAAAGTTAAAATAGCTTTAATCCCTGAAAGCGAAAATGCTACTTTGCTCGATAGCGCCAAAGTAGAAATTGAGGCCCATTCACAGATACAAACTTCTATAGAAGAAGAAAATAGCCCACTATTCTTGCACGCCCGCCGCCTAATGGCAGAAAAAAAACGTCTAGAATATGAGCTCAGTAAAAAGGAAGCTACTTTAGCCCAATTTCGTCATATGCTGGAGCTATCACAAAGTAATGTCAGAAAACAAACTATCACCTTAAATGAGAAATTATCTGACATTAATAAAAAAGTTAAAGAATTGCAAGAGACAAATAGTACTTTAGCAACTAGATGCAAAGAATTAGAGCAGTACCATGAAAATTTCTTACAAACAAAAATGAAACTGGAAAAAACAGAAGAAGTTATCAATACACAAAAAGTAGAGCTGGAAAAACTGCGCCAAGAACTCACGGCGGCTTTAAAGCAGAAGAAAGAGCAGCAGCAAAAAATTAGCATGCTTGAAGAAGAACTGTTAAAAAAGAAAGGGGTATGGGATACAGTCACCAGCTTGTTCCAGAAAAAGACATCCCCCAAAGAATAGCAGGATCTTGGGCTACAACAAAATAGAGCTAGGCTAGCTAAACTACAGGCAGGGTAATTTTCTTATTTCTTATTTGCTTTTTGGACAAGCAACTGATAGTTTAATATTTGTCGATAAATTTTAATAGGAGGGTTTTATATGCGACGCCTGGCCTTAATTTTTTCCTTTATTTTTATTTTTATGGCAATTGTTAGCAGCGCCTCTGCAGCAACTTTACCGCCACGCTGGCCTCAACCGGCATGGTTTGCGCAGTTTAAAAATACGACCCAACCTGCGCCCACACCTCAGCCAGAGCCTCAGCCAGCACAAGTGGAAGAAGAACCTGCTGCAACCGTCCTCACGACAGCTGAACAAACAGTTTTTGCCGGTATTAACCGTGAACGTACAATGCGTGGCCTGCAGCCTCTGACCATTAATTATGAGTTGGTAAGACTTGCACGTCTTAAAAGTAAGGATATGGCGGAAAATAACTACTTTGCTCATCGCTCTCCACGCTACGGTACAGCCTACGACATGATGCGCAACAACGGCATTCGCTATAGTTATGCCGGTGAAAACCTGGCTAAAACAACTTCGGCAGCAAATGCAATAAATTTATTTATGAATAGCAGCACACACAGATCAACACTTTTAAATCCCCGCTTTAATCAGACTGGGGTAGGTGTTTATCAGCGCGGGCGTCAGCTATATATTACGCAAATGTTTATAGGTGCCCGCTAGCTTGTTACGGGAGCTAAACACTGCTCCCGTTTTTTTCACTCCTTTTTGCAATAGAACATACACTATTACAAGAAAGGGGTGAAAGAGTGAACGTTCTGCATTTAAATCGTTTTTTTTATTCCGGCCAAACAACCCATGCTTTTTCCCTGGTAAAGGAACAACAGAAACAAGGACTTGATGCACGCTTAATAATGGATGGAAATCCCTCCTATCAGGCGCTGGAACTCTATAAAGAAACTATTAATAAGCTCGGCATTACCACCATCAGGCCAGGAGATCTTCAAGCAGTTCTGCAGCAACTGCAGCATTGGCAGCCGCATGTTATACATGCGCATTCACCATTAACCTTCCCTTTAGCTGCGTCACTAGCCACAAAATACTCTGCTCCCCTAATAATCACTTGTCATGGCCTGGGACTGAATAATCAGGAAATGAGACCTTATCTGCAGCAGGCAAGTGCAATTATCTGTATCTCTCGCCGAGTGGCAAACAGTATGTATGACTTTGCAGGTAAAGTCCATATAGTCCCTAATGGTGTTGATTTGCAGGAATTTAAGCCGGCTCTCAAAACAGATCCAGTAAAAATAGCTTATGTGGGACGCATAGATCAAAGTAAACTTAAAGGCTACAATCACTTTTGTAAAGCTGTAGATTTACTCGAGCAAGTAGAGTTTTTTGTGGCTGCAAACAAGCCCCCTAACAGCAAGACGGCACAATATCTCGGCTGGACCAGTGAAGTGGCAAGTTTGCTGGCGAAAACAGATATTGTTGCCGGTACAGGCAGAGCCATCATTGAAGGCTTGGCTTGTGGTAATGCAGCCATAATTTTAGGACGTACCTGTCAGGGCATTCTAACCCCTGAAAAAATTCGAACAAAAAATATCGATATAAGTGGGCTGGCTGGCACTGACCCATGTTATAAAAATATTTTTTATGACTTGGCAAAACTCACACAAAATAAAATCTATTTACAGCAGCTCCAGAAATTTGGGCGAGAATTAGCAGAAAATGAGTTCGATAACGCGAAGTTAACTCGTAATATAATAGAACTTTACGAACAGATTTTAGCAGCTCAAAGGAAATAGAGGCTGGGACAAAACTAGCCTAAAAGCTTAAAAGAGGAAAGCTTCCAAGTAATAAATTTTGCTTGGAAGCTTTCTTC
>JAAZJT010000140.1 GCA_012800215.1 Bacillota bacterium
ATTGTTTCACGTGAAACATATGACGGCCGGGAAAGGGAAGATTAAGGATGATTGTTTGGATTGCTGCCCTGCAGGGTACTTTTGTTAATGCCCTTGCTATTGTTGGGGGTGGATTGTTAGGTGTTTTTTTAGGAAATAAGTTTCCGGAAAAAATCAAAGTATTAATTATGCAGGGGATTTCGCTTTCTGTTCTAGCTATAGGCATGCAGATGGCATTAAGATTTCAAAATCCTGTGGTGGTAATTTTCACTTTACTTATCGGCGGCGTAGTGGGTGAGTTGATTGGAATAGATGACTGGATAAAGAAAGCAGGGAAGTGGCTGGAGGCGCGGGTAGCACAATCCGGTTCGGGGCTAGCCCGCGCTTTTGTGTATGCTACACTTGTTTATGTTGTTGGTGCGATGGCAGTTACCGGAGCATTGGAAAGTGGTTTGTTGGGACAGCACCAAACACTTTATGTTAAGTCGATCCTGGATGGTTTTACAGCCATTGCTTTTGCCGCAACGATGGGGCCGGGGGTTTGCTTGTCAGCTTTACCTGTTACCTTTTATCAGGGCAGTATCGCGCTGGTCGCCGGTTGGCTGCAGCCATTTCTCAGCCCGCAAGTATTAAGTGAATTAACTGCTGTCGGTGGTCTATTGATTGTTGCCATCGGATTAAACATGCTGGAAATAACAAAAATTAAGGTTGCAAATTTCTTGCCTAGTTTTTTTATTGTTTTTATTTGGGGTTGTTTATTATTATTGTTTTAACTTAGTCAGCTATTTACTGGGGGAATATAGATGGAAAGATATTTCTATTTATTTGCTGGTGCAATTATTATTTTATTTATTATTTGCCTGTTTGTTTATTTTCGTCTATTATTTTTACAAAAAAAATATCGGCAGTTTATGGCTGATAGTACTGGTTCTAGCTTAGAAGAAAAGTTAGGCACATTACAGAGAGAAATGCAAGCACTTCTAAAAGAGGTTAGTGCCAATAGAAAAGAAATGCATAACATTCAGCAAATGCTGGCGAAAACAATACGCGGCTATGGCGTAGTGCGTTTTAATGCTTTCCAGTATACAGGTGGTGAATTAAGTTTTGCTGTTGCTTTATTGGATGGCAGGAGAAATGGTGTTGTGCTAAGCAGTATTTATGGGCGCGATGAGTCAAGGATGTATGCAAAACCGATTATAGCAGCCTCTTCTACTTACGCACTCAGTAAAGAAGAACTTGAGGCCATTGAAAAAGCAGTAAAAATGTTAGAACAAGAATAAGAATAGTTTAGGAGAAAACGTAGTTGGAAATGAAACAAAAATACTTCTTTATTATTAACCCAACAGCAAAAAATGGGCGTGTAATGACAATTTGGCAGCAAGTTGCATCAGAATTGGAAAATCGCCAAGTTAGCTATGATTATGCTGTCAGTACCTCAGAAGAAAATGTATCGGAGTTGGCCGAATCGGCGGCAAAAAAAGGCTATATTGTGGTTGGTGTGGGAGGAGATGGCACTGTCTCCCGGATTGCTGGCGCTTTAGTGGGGAAAAATGCAATCTTTGGTTTAATTCCTGCGGGGACAGGTAATGATTTTGCCCGTACTTTTGCAATTCCTAAAGAGCCACTGGCCGCCGTGGAAGTCCTGCTGCAGGGCAAAACAACACCTATCGATCTTGGGTGTATAAATGGACGTTATTTTTGTAATGTTATTGGCGCAGGTTTAGATGCACAGGTGGTAGAGGATGCCAATAAAGTTTTTAAAAGATTTTCCGGATCGCTGGCATATTTGTTAGCCTTAATGCGGCAGCTCTTTATTTACCGTCCGCGCAGGGTGAAAATTACAATGAACGATCAGAAGATTTATGTTAATGCCTGGCTTATTGCGGTGGCAAATGCCCGTTATTACGGCAGCGGCATGATGGTGGCACCGCAAGCAGATCCCCGTGATGGTTATTTAGACGTTGTGGTGGTGCAAAATATTTCCCTGTTCCACTTTTTACGGCTTTTCCCGCTTGTTTATAAGGGGCTGCATATTAATCACGGAGCAGTTCGTAAGTGGCGGACAATGCAGCTTAGAGTGGAAAGTGAGGAGCCGCTTGCCATTCAGGTCGATGGAGAGTTATACGGTGTCACTCCCTTTGATTTAAAGGTGCAGCCGCAGGCAGTAAGGGTTATTGTCCCTTAGACTGTATAAATTCATTTCGCTTGCAAAAAATAGATACTGAAGGAGGCGAAATGATGAACAAAGTTATCGCGGTTGAGGATGGCTTATCGCCAGTTAAACAGTTTCTCCAGGAAAAAGGCTACCAGGTTGTAAGTTTTCAGTCAGGTAAAACTGCCGATGCTGCCGTCATTAGCGGTGGCGATGAAAATATGCTGGGTATACAAAATATAGTACAAAATGGGCCTGTAATAGATGCCCGTGGTATGCGTCCGGAAGATGTTTGGCGTGCAATTGAAGGTAAATGGAAACACTAAAACTCTACATACAGTAAAGCCGCCTTTTCTTAAAGCAGGCGGCTTTACTTAGTTATAATAAGTATGTTTATGTTGGCTCTGTCAGTGCCAAGCAAAGTCCTCGGATAATTATTTCGGCTAGCTTGATCACAATATTTAATCTAGTGTTTTGCAGAACATGATATTCTAAAAATCCCCCGACATTAACAATGCCATTAATATAGATATCACCAACAGCAGGGAGCTTTTTACTTACACCTGCTCCAGGCTTAACTGGCCCTAAACCTATATCAATCATGCCAACACTCTCTAATTGCCCCAGGCAGGCATCTATGGCAATAATATAGTTGTTTACATAATTATTGTGAATTGAGGCAATTGTGTCCTCCAGGTTTAAAGCGTGTACAGGTTCTTCCAAAGTACCATAGACCACCGCATCGGGTAAAAAGAGGCGCTGCAGTTGTGTGCCAATAAATGGGCCAAGTGCATCGCCTGTGGAACGATCAGTGCCAATACATAAAATCACTAGCTGTTGCCCCTGTTGATATTGCTGTGATAAAAGAGACTGTAGGGCATATTTGATTTTTTGCGGAGCAAGGTGGTCTTGATAAAAAATACGAAAAAAAGTATCTTTGCTCTGCAGCTGCTGTGTAAGTTCTAATGACATAGCTCGCCTCCATTTTGCATACGTATATGATAGTATATGGCGCTTTGACAAGAGTTATGTGCCTGAAGACAGCAGTGTCAATTTCTTTTATTACCTGGGAAATATCTACAAAAAGCGCAGGTGTGGTGCATGTCTTGGCTTGACTTGGGGGCACTGGTAATTATCTTTTGGGGAGCTGCTTCGGGGTATCTAAATGGCGGTAAATATATCTTGCTTGCTTTTGTCAGCCTATTTACCTCAGTTTTTTTTGCCTTTTATTGTTATCAGCCCTTCATTAATTTTGCACAGGCCCAGTGGCAATTTGAAGCGATATTTGTCGATTGGTATATGAAGCAGGCTCAACAAGTTATGTTGGGGTTCGCTGATAAAGAGCGG
>JAAZJT010000141.1 GCA_012800215.1 Bacillota bacterium
CCCTCACCGGCTGCACATTCCGCAATATCATGAAATTTCGACCCCATTTTAGTTCTCAAGCATGCCTAACCATTGTTTTCAACTTTGTGCTATACTGATCTGGAAAAAGCAAATTCCTATCCAAGGAAAATGGGGACTTGCCGGCAGGAAAGGACTTGCTTGAAAAGACGATTGATCAGGTGCAGGGGAAATCGGAGTTTCTGCTGGTTGTGGCCCAGTTCTTTCTTTCACTGGCCTATATGCGGCTGAATCAGCTTGAGCAGGCGCGGGAAACAATCACAGCAGCCTTGGATTTAGCTCAAAAGATCGGTATCAAGTACATGATTTCCAAATGCAGTGCTTTATTGTCCGGTATATTGTTGATACTGGGAGAGAAGAAGATGGCTTTGCATTATGCAGAGCAGTGCTTGAAAATGGCAGCAGCAGAACAGTATTTGCAGATGTTTGTCACGTATAGGGAGTTTTTGCCCTGTGTCAGGATCGGATTGGAAAATAATATTGTCCCCGCCTTTATTGATGAAATTGTATCTCGATTGGGCGACAAGGCCGTCCCCATTCTGCTTGACCTGGTTAAAAGTGCTGGAACCGGGACTCGCATAAGGGCATCAGATTTGCTGCTAAGACTTGGGGGCGATGGGCTGCTAAGGGAAATCGAGTTAATGTTTTATGATCCTGATCTGGAAGTGAAAAAGCATGGCCAGGAGATTTTCAGGCAGAGCTGTCAGCAAAAGGCTGGTGAGGCCAGGGATGGTATTAATCCTGATAGCCGGCCGCGTCTATTTGTCTGCTGTTTTGGGGATTTTGAAGTTTACCCCGGGGATGACTGGCTGTCACCCTTAAAATGGCGAACAGCTAAAGCCAGAGAGATGTTTGCATTTCTTATACATAATCGTGGTCACTATGTAAGCAGGGAAAATATTTTGGCCTATCTCTGGCCTGATCTTGGTCCTGATCAAGCTTCCACGCTCTTTCATACCAACCTCTTTCATGTCCGCAAGATGCTGACAGGCTGCGGGATAGAAAATGGGGTAGTTTTTACTCCCCGCGGTTATCAGCTTGATTTGGACTATCTTTCCTGTGATGCAGTTATTTTTGACCATTTAATAAATGAACTCAGCCGGGGAAGTTCTGATGAAATTGGGCTGAAACAGGCCGTTTCCCTGTACCGGGGAGCCTATCTTAAGGACTGGGATTGGGCGGATACTGCCCGCCAGAGCTATGAAGATTTATATGTATCAGCCCTGGAGGATCTTGCTCAACACTATTTCCAGCTTGGAGAATATAAAATGGTGGAGTTATACCTGAAAACGCTGCTATTGACCAACCCCTTTCTCGAGTCTGCCCACCAGCTTTTGATGAAAAGCTACGCCAGGATGGGAAACAGGGTGGCAATCGAGCGCCAGTATGTGACCTTATGCCGCCTTTTGCGAGAAGAGCTGGGAGTGGAGCCAGGTATACAAACAGAGGATTTGTATTATGAGCTTTGCGGTGATTTAAGCGGCAAAGTATAGACGTATGCGGAAGAGATCAGGTAAAAAGGATGTAGTATGGAGAAATAGTTGAATATAGCAATGAGAAGAAGCTGTCCTTAGAGCCCCAGAGATGGGCAAAAGGGCAGCTTTTTTGTCGGTGTTTAGTGTTTGTTTAGAGGCAGGTTCTACAATAAATCTGCAGACTGGGAAAAGATCTGAAATAAGGATAGGAGGTATCTTATGTCAGATTACGATGTTATTGTCATTGGTGCTGGATGCGGCGGGCTTTCAGCAGGGGCGCTCCTGGCCAGGCAGGGCAGAAAAGTGCTGGTGCTTGAACAGAGTGAAAGAGTGGGGGGTTGTTGTTCTACCTTTGAAAGGGATGGATACTCATTTGATCTGGGTGCTACTATTCTGGAGATGACACCTATTTTAGATAAGCTTTTTCAGAAGCTTGGAAGCTCGTTGGACAAGGAGCTTTCTTTGGTCAGCTGTGACCCGGTTTATAGTCTTATTACCCATGATGGATCACGTTTCTCATATCCTGTGTCCAGTGAGGGGACAGCGCGGGTGATTGCCGGGATTGATCCTGAGGATGGCAAAAGTTGGACCAGGTATTCCAGGGATTTCGAAGAATTTGTAAACTATCTGGTTGATGATTTTCTTACCAAACCTGCCAACACTATTTTTGATATGATGCGGTCTCTGAGGAAGCTGCCGCATCCCTTCAAATACGCGCCTTTTTTCATGGGCAGTTACCAGGATGTTATTTTTAAATATTTTAAGAACCAAACCATTCGGGAATCGATGTCCTTTCAATCGTTTTATGCCGGCAATCCTCCCGAACTCTGCGGCGGGCATTTCTCACTGCTCCCTTATTCAGAGCACCAGGGGGTTTATTATCCCAAGGGGGGCATGATCGAGCTTCCCAGGGCGATACAGCGCTGCGGGGAGCGGCTTGGGATGGAGACCCGCTTAAATACCAGGGTGAAAAAAATCATGGTGCACAAGAAGAAAACGACCGGGGTGGTTCTGGCTGACGGTACGGAAATTAGCTCCGATATAGTGGTTTCCAACATCAATGCTAAAACCCTCTACCTCAATATGATCGGGGAAGAAAAGCTGCCCCGGATAGTGCGCCGGGGCATCAAAAGCTATGATTTGTCATTATCACATCCGATGATTTACCTGGGGGTAAATTACCGCCCGCCTATTGAGGCGCATCATGCACTGATTACGCGTCCGACCTCAGAGATAAATGATTACTGGTGGAACAAATATAAGCAGGGTATATTCCCTGATGAACAGTTTGGAATTGTCTGCTGTCCAACCCTTTCTGACCCGAGCCTGGCGCCCGAAGGGCATCATATTTTGCTGCTGACCTTAGCCCCCGGACCCTACGAGTTACGGGGTTCGGATTGGGATACCGAAAAGCAAGGCATAATGGAGCGGGTAATAGATTACTATTCAAAGAACTTCATTCCAGGGCTGGCTGAGCATGTCGAAGTAGCAGCCTTCAGCACGCCGGTGGATTTCGAAAGGAGGTTGCTCAGTCCGGGCGGAGCCATTTACGCCCTTGCCCAGGACATGCCTCAGACTACCTGCTTCCGACCGGCAGCCAAATCCAAATGCCTTGATGGCCTGTATCTAACCGGAGCCAGCACCCATCCGGGAGGCGGAGTAGCGACTGTTATAGCATCCGGCCTCATCGCCGCTGACTTAATTGAGAAGTATGAATAAGGTGCTTAAGGAGGGTAATATATGACAGTTATAAACTACTTGCTTGATCATATCTGGCTGCTAATTATCAGCCTCATTATCCTATGGATCATCATTAAACAACTCACCCTGACTCCTTCCCAGCGAAGGTTCAAAAAAAACATCCGCCGCCAGATCCCCTACCTCATCTCCCGCTACTTCACCTAATAAGTTCGGGGTCTTGATATGCTCCTCTTTCCGGTAGTAAGGTTTTATAATTTAACCTGTCTACCTTTAGGGGAGCATCACTGTCCCCCGGACCTATTTCCATTTTTGTGGATGAATTTGCTCAAATTTGAAGGATATTTATACTTAATGTTGAATTTATATAAACTGGAAGTTTTGTATGGGGATTTACCGGGTATCTTATTATGTTTCTTAAGCTTATTATTGACAATATAGCTGCAGTATAGAAGTATTTATATATTTTGTTAGTTAATATTAATAATGTATAACTCTGGGGGCAAGTCTATGAAGTTTAAAATACTATTATCAGTTCTGTTAATTAATCTAGTATTAGTAAGCAGCGTAAGTGCAGCTGAACTGCCGTATACTTATGAGCAATTAAGCAGTGATATAATCGCCGTTTCACAGCTTGCCAATGTAGAAACTTTTTCTATCGGGCAATCTGAATATGGCAGAGAGATTTATGCCATTAAAATTGGTAAAGGTGAATTAAGTACAATTATTATTGGTACTGCTCACGCCAGAGAATGGATTAACTCTGCCTTAATAATGGACATGGCGAAATTATACGCTGATGTCTATAACAACTATGGCTATGAAGGTAATTATTATGTTCGGGACGTTTTAGATAAATGCAGTATAGTATTTATCCCCATGCAAAACCCTGATGGTGCAGCCCTACAGGAACAGGGCTTATCAGCATTTACCCCCGAACAGCAGGAAGAAATTAAAAAAATAGGCTGCGATCATAAATTTAAACAGTGGAAAGCTAATGCTAAAGGAGTAGACCTAAACCATCAATATAATGCAGGTTGGGAACAGGTTCGAAATAATCAGCCTTACCCCAGCTACCATAACCATAAAGGTTATGCACCTGAACAAGCATCCGAGGTTAAAGCAACAGTTGAGTACATCAGAAGCAAGCCCGATAGTATCAAAGCATTAATTTCCTATCATTCTTCGGGAAATGTGATTTATTGGACCAGCCTCAATCCCGATATAGATAGAGATGCACGATTCGCTCAGAAAATACGTAACGCTACAGGATACTTTTTAATTAACAATGATTGGATACCTAATGCTGGATTATCTCCCTGGTTTCGCAAGGAAATTGGTGGGATGGCCTTAACCATAGAAACAGGCACTTTCAATGGTGAAAACGAAGTAAGATACAGTGATTGGCCTAAGATATGGAATCAAAATAAAATGGTAGGGTTAATTACGGCGTCCGAAGTTTATCAAAATTGGTTTAATAGCGAAGAACGGCAAATCAAGATAGATGAACTTTCAGGGAATATAAACCAGTATAAACAAGAGATTCATGATATTGATAAAGCATTAGACGATATACGACATCTTAAACAAATCAATGGAGACAATGAGCTTACAATTATCATTGATAATAAGATAATTGAACTTAATAATCCTCTTATTGCTAAAAACGGACTATCGTATATAAGCTGCAAAGACTTAAGCAAACTAATCGAAATTAACGAAACACCTAGCCGCTCAAGGACTTATAGCAATGAGATTTTCGAAAATGGGCAAATATATATTCCCATAAGGCAGATGGCTGATACTTACGAAATCCAATGGGCTAATGATAGCAAAACAGTTTTATTGTATTCGAAACTGCAGACAGACGAAACAAGTTCTGAAGAAGATTAAGAGCCTGAAAAGTGAGGTGAAAAATTAGAAATCCGATTTTATTGGCTTTCATGCTATCTTACTTAAGGTACGCCATGTGGACGGAAAACTGGTGTCTAGAGGTGCAAAAACAGGATTTTTGCAGTGATATCAAACTCATATTTTGGAGGGGGATTCATTGATTATGCGTAAGTTTAAAGTTATTTGTATTGTTGCTATTTTAACGGTTTTTTTAATGCCACTTACTAGCCTGGCAGCTAATGCTCCCAAAGTAATTATGGACGGTAAAACACTTAGTTTTGACACCCCACCGTTCGTTGAAAACGGCTACACATTTGTACCGCTTAGGGCTATCTTTGAAGCTTTGGGAGCTCAAGTTTATTGGAATAATACAACAAAAACTGTTACTGCTAAGAATAGTTCAACTGAAATCGTTCTCACGATTGGCAAGTCGACTGCTATGGTCAATGGTAAAAGCATCAAACTGGATGCACCTGGAAAAGCAGTATCTAGCCGGACGTTTGTACCATTACGTTTTGTAAGTGAATCAATGGGTATGAAGGTAAATTGGGATGGCAGCACCCAGACTATCACCATTAATTCCAGCACATCAGCATCAGCCGTAAATCAATCTACATCTTCACCAGCTATAACTCCGGAAGAAGCAATTAAAATTGTAAAAAATAGATTTGAGTCAATAGGAGTAACAATAGCTCTCGACGAGTATAACTTGGGTTCAGAGTTGTCATATGATACTGATCGATTCCCTGATATCATAGTTGACGGAGTGGTTTATTACTGCATAGCATTCGATGAGTATGGTGGTGACTGGGGCGGATTTTCGGTGTATGCAGTAAATTCGCTTACAGGAGACATATTCGATGTATTAGAGTTGTATGATCCTAAAAGATATGATCCTATAAGATATGAATTGGCTGAAAATATTACCGATATTGAAGCATTTAAAAAAGCAGTTCTAGGTACTCCATAAATCTTAATTGTCGGCAAGGATTATCCATTTGTAAACGTACCTTTCAGGATAGTATGAATCGATTCATTAATACCATGGCGTACTATATTACTATTGACGATCAGCTTCAAAATAGAAGAATATTATTTTCCGATTTCGTAGAAGGCCTTAAAAGATTTGTTAAGGCCTTGCTAAAAAAGTCCCATAGCCAAATGCAAAATGCAATAAAAATAGGGTTTATATAAAAGAGTAATTTGTTGATCCATTTTGGCCACGGTCAATACCAACCATTATTTATGATGGGAGGTTTTAGCCGGTCAGGATGGATTTTTTTATAAGTTTAGATAATCTAATTATTTAATATATTGAGACGATTTATATAATTATGTAATTTACACAGAAGGAGGAAAATGATAGAAATTAATGAATAGATTATTATAGGAATATTTTTGCGAAAGGAGTAAGGTAATGTCTA
>JAAZJT010000142.1 GCA_012800215.1 Bacillota bacterium
AGAAAGACCGCAGATAGATCGCTATAATCCGGAACTTGTTCACTATGACCGTTGGTAACACTTATAGTTAAACGTAAAAAGGGAGCTTAAGAGGGCAAACGAAGCGATTCGTTTGCCCTCTTAAATAAAATTTATGATGCCGGTGTGAACAACTAGAGCCGGCAAAAGTGGTGAAGAGTATGTTGCGAAAGATACTATTATTCTTTTTGGTTATTCTGCTGCTGTTTGGCGGTGGGATTATTTTTTCTCTTTGGAAAGGTATCCGGGAGATTAATGATTTTGTGATTAATGAGGTTGACCTGATAGAACTAACTGATGGCGTTTATCGGGGATCGACTACGGCCGGTCCAATGAATGCGACAGTTGAAGTGACAGTTAAAGATGCTAAAATAACTAAGATTGATATTGTGAAACATGGCAACGGCAGGGGTGAAGGCGCCGAGGCAATTGTGGATATGATTATTAGTGCCCAGTCATTGCAAGTGGATACAATTGCGGGAGCCACCTACAGCAGTAAAGTAATACTTAAAGCAGTGGAAAGAGCACTGCATGCTAAATAAAACGTTAGAACGCAAGATTTAAAAAAGCACCTGACCGGCATCTATCGGTCAGGTATTTTATAATAAGCAGCTTTTTCACCGCCAATTTGGTTAAAAATAAAGGAAAGGAACAAAGTTTTGTGGAACATGTTATCAATTTAAAGCAGAGGAGCAGGGAATGACGAAAATTGAACTGATAGCTACGGCGGCTTTTGGACTGGAAGCAGTGGTGGCTAAGGAACTGAAAGAATTAGGGTATACTGATCAGATGGTGGAAAACGGTCGGGTAACATTTTATGGCGATGAAGCAGCAATTTGCCGTACTAACCTCTGGTTGCGTTCAGCTGATCGCGTGTTGGTTAAAGTCGGCGAATTTGAAGCCACTACTTTTGCCGAATTATTTGAGCAGACAAAGGCCCTTCCCTGGCAGGAATGGCTGCCTGTCAATGCAGAATTTCCGGTAAGCGGAAAATCGGTTAAATCAAAACTATTTAGTGTTTCAGATTGTCAGGCCATTGTTAAAAAAGCTATTGTGGAGAAATTAAAACAAACTTATAAACAGACGTGGTTTGAGGAAACCGGACCCTTATACAAAATTGAAGTGGGGCTGTTAAAAGACAGAGCCACACTGACCATTGATACCAGCGGAGCCGGTTTGCATAAAAGGGGGTATCGTGAGCTGACGGCAAGGGCACCGCTGAGGGAAACACTGGCGGCGGCACTGGTACGTCTCAGCAAATGGCCGGCCGATCATGTCTTGGCTGATCCTTTCTGTGGTTCAGGCACGATTCCCATTGAGGCAGCGATGTTGGCTTTAAATATTGCCCCGGGGCTAAAACGCAGTTTTAGTGCTGAAAAGTGGCCCAATATTCCCAGGCGCCTTTGGCAGCAGGCGCGTACTGAGGCAAAGGATGCCATTATGCGTCAGCGTGCATTACGTATACTGGGTACTGATATTGATAACAAAGTACTAAGTTTGGCCCGCCATCACGCACGCCTTGCAGGAGTGGAAAGCCAGATTCATTTTCAGCGTTTACCCTTTGCGGACTTTCGCTCTCGTTTTGAGCAAGGCTTTGTGATCTGTAATCCACCCTATGGCGAGCGCCTGGGGGAAAAAAGGGAAGCCGAAGCACTTTACCGGCAGATGCAGGAGGTATTTGCCAAAATGCCGACTTGGTCTGTTTTTGTTATTACTTCCCATAAAGGCTTTGAAAAACTATACGGCCGTCCCGCAGATAAAAAGCGAAAACTGTATAACGGGCGGATTGAATGCCATTATTATCAATATTGGAACAGAGACAACTAATAGAAAAGAAGGTGAGATGCTGTGTATAAACATATTTTGTTCGATTTGGACGGCACACTGACTGATCCTGCAGCAGGGATAATTGCTTCCCTGCGCCATGCTTTAACACAAATGGGTGTACAGGAGGAAGATGAAGAAAAATACCGTCTATTTATTGGCCCGCCATTGAAAGATTCTTTTCGTGAAATGTATGGCTTTAATGAGGAGCAAACTGAGGAAGTTATCAAAATTTACCGGAAACACCATGGTAGCAGTGGTCTGTATGATAATAAAGTTTTTCCCGGCATAGCAGATCTACTAGACAGATTGGCGGAAGATGGCAGAAAACTTTATGTAGCTACTACGAAAATGACAGCTTTTGCCGAACTCGTTCTTAAGCATTTTGACTTGGATCGTTATTTTACTAAAGTCGTGGGTGGCAACCCTGATGGTACCCGTACGGCAAAAACTGAAATTATAGCTGAAATATTACAGGAAATTAACCCTGCAGAATATAAAAAAACAGTAATGATTGGCGATCGGATGTATGATTTAATTGGTGCTAAAGCCCATGGCATAGATACTATTGCTGTCGCTTACGGATATGGGGCAGAAGAAGAATTACGTGCTCAAAAGCCGACTTATCTTGTTCACTCTGTCACAGAGCTGTCTGCTCTCCTGCTGGCAGACAATAATTAATTTTTAACGAATAATAACTCAAGGAACTATGTTTAATAAATAGTGTTTTCCTTCAAGGGAGGCAGGGGAGAGATGTACGATATTGCGATTATTGGCGCCGGCCCGGCAGGTTCGACACTTGCACGTCTGCTTGCGCCTAATTATCGGGTACTGCTGGTGGAAAAACGTAACCTGATAGAACCAAATCAAGCAGGTGCTGGTAATAAGTGTTGTGGGGGATTATTAGCACCGGATGCACAAAAAGTACTGGGCATGATGAGTTTAGCCTTGCCACAGGAAGTCCTTGTCGGACCACAGATTTTTGTCGTCCGCACAATAGATTTACAAAAAAAGCAAGAGCGTTATTATCAACGATTTTATATCAATTTAGACAGGACAAAATTTGATTGCTGGCTGTTTTCCCTAATTCCTCCCTCAGTAAATGTCAGGTCTGCAACCCTTTGCAAAGAAATCAGGAAAGAAGAAGGATATTATACTTTAAGATTAAAATTCCGGCAAAAATATTACTGTGAACAAGCTCGTCTGGTTATTGGAGCTGACGGCGCCGCTTCCATTGTAAGGAAAACTTTTTTTCCGGAAGATCCAAAATTATTAGTATATAGTGCCGTGCAGGAATGGTTTGCTGTTAAAAAGCCATCTCCCTACTTCTCAGTTTTCTTTGATAGTGAGTTAATGGACTTTTACGGTTGGTCTATTCCTAAAGAAGAATCATTACTTGTGGGAGCGGCTTTAAAACCTCGGTATAATACGGCAGAAAGATTCAAGCAGCTTAAAGCAAAATTGTCAGCTTATGGTTATCCTTTATATGCAGCAAAGAAAAGGGAAGGGGCTTTTATTTTGCGCCCGCGTCGTGCTACACGTGCTGTGGCGGATTTACCGGGAGTAGCTTTAATTGGCGAGGCTGCCGGTTGGATTAGCCCTAGCTCGGCAGAAGGATTCAGCTATGCTTTCCGTAGTGCACTTACGGCGGCGAAATGTTTAGAGCCAGGGATTGAAGGTTTTGTAAAACGCTACCAGCAAGAAACGGCTGCTTTGCGCCGTAATATCTTTGCTAAAAATCTTAAATTGCCCTTTATGTACCACCCTTTGCTGCGGAGGATTATTATGGAACTGGGCATTGCCGCCGTGGAAGTATGCAGCGATATGCCAGTTACATAAACTGGAAACCTGATAATTTTTTAAAAAAACTTAACTTTCTTGCTGAATTATGTAAAGAAAAAGTAACATACACTAAGCTCTTTTTTGGTATGATTAAATGAGACATGCGCGGAAGGAGCTTACTGATGAAAAGAATTCTCTTGGAATGTTTACTGCTAATGTTCCTGTTGTCTGGATGTGGCGCGCCTGACGACATAAATATATCTTCAATAGAATCAGAAGGGGATAATGCCAAAAGAATTGTTGCCTTGGCTGATGTTGATTTTGCTATTGTTCCCGATTTTAGTTACCATGTTTTACTGGAAGAAAAAATGAATTCCGAAAACACACAATTAATTCGTCAATACGTGAAATACGATGGTTTTAATAACACAATTACTGAAACAGTGCAAGAAATCCCATTGGCTCATCGAGAAGAGGATGTGGCAGCTGCTAGGAATTGGCTTAAGAAAAATAAACCAGCAAGTTTAAAAATATACCCGCATACTTTTTTAAGTGAAAGTGTGCGGTCACAATGGGAAGATGCAGACTATGATGCCAGCATTGAAGCTAAAGAATTAATTTCATTGGAAAATTTAAAGAAGCTAGGCGCGATTTCACGCCTCAATGAAGCATTTGTTATTAAAAAGAAACCTGACGAAATGACAACAATTATTGAAGCCGTTGAATCGGAATATCTGCCCCGCGCAGAGAATGTAATGATAGATAGAGAATTGGAAGCACTGCAGCGCTCTTTTACTTACAAAATAAAACTTGTCCTCTATGCTGGACCTGTTAGGAATTCAACACAAGCATTGACTACAGCTATAATGCAATTAAAATACCGTGTTGACGAACTGGGGAATCCTTTAGAATTAAATTTTGAAATTTCATTTGAAGATCATACTATGCAGGGAAAACAAAAACAATCAAATATGAATGAAACGGGTATATTTTTAGTGGAAATGCGAGAAATACTTATTAGGGAATTAGGTTTATATGGAGTGGTGAAGCATAATCCATCACTAACCTATACCAATGTTACTCTTAATTACGAAGGTGTGGAAGAAACCTCTTATGTAGCAGAAAAGTTTTATATACATTAAGCAGTGCTTTTGGGCCCGGCAGTAGCCGGGCTTTTTTGTGTCAATAAAAAGGCATGTTGTAAATCGCACAGAAAAGGAATTCCTGATATTTTTGTCGAATCAGACAGGAATCCCAAAAATGCTGTGATTTAGGAACCAAGAGTTGGTGGTGATAACAGTTGCAATTTACTAGCAGATTCAAAAATGAAGCGCATAAAATAAGCGCTGGTATTTTAGTTTTGGTGGCGCTTATTATTATTAGTACTGTCAACTATTTACTGTTTCACACAGTAGTAGAGTTTCTTAGTATTTTTATTAGCTTAGGGATAGCAGCAATAGCTTTTCATACCAGTAAAATTTCTCAGGAAAATGATTACTTGTTAAACTTTTTAGGCGTAGCCTATTTAAATGTGGCAATTTTTGATTTTCTTCATACTTTAGCTTATCAGGGAATGGGAATTTTTCCTGGAAATACTGCGAATTTAGTAATCCAATTATGGATTATTCCTCGTTATTTTGAATGTTTAATTTTTTTATTGATTGCATGGGGCTTGCCAAAATCACTGCATATCAGAAATGTACTGCCACTGTTTACAGCTCTGTCAATCACTATGTTATTATTGGTGTTTACAGGTTTCTTTCCTGACTGCTTTCTTCCCTCAACCGGTTTAACTTTTTTTAAAATTATTAGTGAATATATTATTATTTTTTTATTACTAGTAGCCTTTGCTATTTTGCTAAAAAGAAAAACACAGATGGATAGCGAATTATTCAGACAGCTGCTACTGGCTTGCCTGGCCACGATTATGGCTGAAGTTTTCCACCTTTTCTATAGTTTTGCCAATGGTGCGGGAACTTTTTTGGCGCACATTTGTAAGTTGGCTTCTTATTATTTTATTTATAACATCATTATTTCTAAAAAGCTTCTCGGTCCTTATGAAACGATTAAAGATTTGTATCAAAATATGGAAAGAAAAGTATTGGCTCGTACACGTGAGCTGGAAGCGGCTAATTTGCGTTTAAGGGAAGGGCAAAAAATCTTGACACAGCTCAACCAAAAATTGAGTGAAACAAATCGTCTAAAAAGTGAGTTTATGGCTACCGTTACCCACGAATTAAGAACGCCGTTAACTTCCATTGTGGCTTTTTGTGAGCTGCTTTTAGACGAAACAGCAGGGCCTCTAACTGCTGAACAGCGGGAAAATTTGTTAGATATTAATGTTGGTGCGCAGCAGCTAATGATTCTAATTAGTGATATTTTAGATATGGCAAAATATGAAGCTGGTAATCTTCGTCTTAATTTAGAAAAAGTTGATTTAAACGATGTTCTGCATGTTGTCTGGCGTACCATGGCCCCCATTGCTTCACAACACAATATTTCCTTAGAAATAAAAAAAATAGAACTGCCGCTGGTTTTGGGTGACCCTGAACGTCTGCGGCAAATGATAGTAAATCTTATTTCCAACTCTCTTAAATATACCAAGGAAGGTGGACGCATATCTATTTGGGCCACTAAAGAAGAAAAATGCGCTGCTATTCATGTCAAGGATACAGGTACAGGAATTGCCCCTGAATTTTTGCCTTATATTTTTGAAAAGTTTCGTCAGGGAGATGGTTCTTTAAAAAGACAGCGCAGTGGTACAGGATTAGGCTTAGCTTTAGTTAAAACGTTAGCAGAACTACAAGGTGGTAAAGTTTCAGTTAAAAGTGAACTGGGAAAAGGTACACAATTTACGTTGGAGATACCGTTTGCTAAGACGAGTTAAGGAGGAGAAGAGATTGACTAAAGTGCCAAAGATTCTTGTGGTTGACGATGAGCCTAAAATTAGGCGTATTGTTGAACAAAGCTTACGTAAGGATTCCTATCGCGTAGTACATGCTACGGACGGCCGTGAGGGTCTGCAGAAAGCAATAGAAGAACGTCCGGATTTAATAGTTTTGGACTTAATGATGCCAGAAATGGATGGTTTTGAAGTTTGTAAGGCATTACGCAGCCGGGGTGATAACACGCCTGTTATTATACTTTCTGCTAAGGATGAACTGGAAGATAAGGCACACGGTTTTAATCTTGGCGTTGATGACTATGTGACTAAACCATTTAGCCCTTCAGAGTTGGCTCTACGGGTAAAGGCTGTCTTACGCCGAGTTAAGGGAGAAGATCTGGCGCCACGGTTACGAGAGGGAAAATTTGATGATGGCAGACTCTATATTAATAGTAAATCGCGTGAAGTCAAACTAAATGGGGAACCTGTCTATTTAACTGCTAAAGAATTTGATTTATTGTGGGTTATGGCCAATAATCCTGGAGTAGTCTACAGCCGTGATCAGCTTTTGGATCTGGTTTGGGGCAATGAGTATTTTGGTGATACTGGCACCGTTACTGTGTTAATTCGTCGTATTCGGGAAAAAATAGAAAAGGATCCTGCTAATCCTACATATTTACGTACAGTTTGGGGGATAGGCTATAAATTTGAGACAGTACTATAAAAACTTTTAAGGATCGGTAAAAAATGATTGACAATAAAAGTGCTCAAGTGCGGACCGGCATAGATATTATCGAAATCGACAGAATAGCTCGTGTCTATCAGCGCCGGCCGCGGCAATTTTTAAACAGGGTTTTTACCAGACAGGAGCAGCAATTACTAATTGGCCGCAAATATGTGGAAAAGCATCTTGCTGCACGTTTTGCGGCTAAAGAGGCTGTGCTGAAATTGCTTGGTTTAGGCATTGGCCCGCTCTCATGGAAAGAGGTGGAGATACTTGCCTTGCCAAGCGGTGAGCCATTGGTTAAATTACATAAGCGAGCGGCGGCTCAAGCAAAAGTACTGGCGCTGACTTCCATAGCGCTTTCTCTGAGCCACAGCCGTAATTATGCTGTAGCTCAGGCAGTAGCCCTTTCTATTACAAAAGAATGAAATTTTTAAAACTTTTATAAAGGTACTTGACGTTTCTGCAGCAATTTGCTAATCTCATAATTGAAAGCCGAGTAATTTACTCAGGATTAAAAGTTAAACAAGAGGTTATGCTATGAAAATTTCTGCAAAAGGTGAATATGGTATGCGGGCTATGGCAATTTTAGCTTTAGAGTTTCCAGCGGGACCAGTACCGCTGCGAGAGATTGCAAGGCGGGAAGAAATACCTTATCAATTTTTAGAGCAAATATTTATTCCTTTACGCCATGCAGGTCTGATTAATTCTGTCCGTGGTGCCAAGGGAGGTTATATTTTAGCAAAAGCTCCTTCTGAGATTAAAGTGGGCGATATAATTAGAGCTTTAGAGGGTCCCATAGCACCGGTGGATTGTGTTGCAGAAAATGATGCGGATGTCTGCAGTCGTAGTACAGCTTGTTTAACAAAAGGAATTTGGCAGCGTTTACGCGATTCAATGGCAGAAGTATTGGATGATATTACTTTAGCTGATGTTATTAAGATGTCAGACCAGTGACATAGGAGGTTAATAATGCGCAAGGTATATTTAGATCATGCAGCTACAACTCCCCTGAATGAAGAAGTGCTAAATGAAATGCTACCATACTTAAAAGAACATTTTGGCAATCCCTCAAGTATTCACTCCTTTGGCCGCGAAGCGCGGAGGGCAGTGGAAGAATCACGCGAGCGGGTAGCGGCGGCTCTCGGCGCATCCGCAGAAGAAATTATTTTTACATCTGGAGCGACGGAAGCTAATAATCTTGCCATTCGAGGTATTGCCCGTGCACAACAAAAAAAAGGCAACCATATTATTACCAGTGCAGTAGAACACCATGCCGTATATGACACCTGTGCTGCGCTGCAAAAGGAAGGCTTTGATGTGACCTTCCTGCCTGTTGATGAGTATGGAATGGTCAGTGTAGATGCAGTGGCGGCAGCCATTACAGACAAGACCATTCTGGTAACTATTATGCTGGCTAATAATGAGGTAGGCACCATTATGCCCATTGCCGAAATCGGCCAATTATGCCGCGAACATGATATTATTTTTCATACTGATGCTGTGCAGGCCATTGGTAATATACCTGTTAATGTTAAAGATTTGAATGTTGACCTCTTATCGTTAACAGCCCATAAATTTTATGGCCCCAAGGGAGTGGGAGCACTTTATCTGCGCAAAGGGACGCGTTTAAATGTTTACCATTATGGCGGTGCTCAGGAACGTAAACTGCGTCCTGGGACAGAAAATGTTCCCGGTATAGTGGGCTTGGGAAAAGCAATAGAGCTTGCGGTGAAAGATTTAGAAGCAAAAACAAACCGCATTAAAGTTTTGCGTGACAGGCTGCAAGAGGGCCTTTTGGCAATTGAGCATACTAAGCTTAACGGTCATCCCCAGCAGCGTTTGCCAGGCAACCTAAATGTATCAATACTTTTTGTAGAAGGTGAATCTTTAATTTTAAGCCTCGACCTTAAGGGGATCGCCGTTTCCAGTGGATCTGCCTGCACGTCAGGTTCTCTTGATCCCTCCCATGTCCTGATGGCAATGGGACTGGATCATCAAACTGCACACGGCTCACTGCGTTTTACGCTGGGGGTTAATAATACGGAAGAAGAAATTGATTATGTGTTAGAAGTTTTGCCTGATATTGTTACGCGTTTGCGTTCTATGTCACCTGTTTATAAAGGCAGCAATAAATAGATTGGGGGTAAAGAGATGTACACAGAACAAGTAATGGATCATTTTACTAACCCGCGTAATGTGGGGGAGATTGAAAAAGCAGATGGAGTAGGCGAAGTGGGAAATATGAAATGCGGCGATATAATGCGCATTTACCTTAAAGTAAATGATAATGAAGTGATTGAAGATATTAAATTTAGAACTTTTGGCTGTGCTGCTGCCATTGCTACCAGTAGTATGATTACAGAAATGGTCAAGGGAAAAACCATTACTGAAGCCATGAAAATTACAAACAAGCAGGTGGCTGCTGAACTGGGTGGTTTGCCTGCTCCTAAAATGCATTGCTCCAATCTTGCTGCCGATGCGCTGAAAAAAGCCATTGAAAATTATCAGGGTAATAATAATCAAGTTAATAATAAAATAGAAGAAACAGGGAACAATTGTAACAGGGATTGTAACAACTGCAGTTACTAATTACTAAAGGCGCATAGTTGCGCCTTTTTGTTATAAAACCCTATTTATTAAGAGGTGAATTATCATGAAGATAGTATCTGCGGCTGAAATGCGCAGTATGGATCAGGCGGCAATTAATGACTATAGCATTCCTGGGGTTGTACTGATGGAAAATGCCGGGTTAAGATTGGCAGAGGTTATACGCAAGGGAAATTATGGTTTACATATCATGGTGGTGGCGGGATCTGGCAATAACGGTGGCGACGGGTTTGTTGTTGCCCGGCATCTGTCTCAGGAAAAGAACGTCTCTGTATGGTTAACGGTTCGGGAGGAGGATTACAGTGGAGATGCTTTAACTAATTTAAAAATACTAAAAAAAATGGGTGTGAAAATCAATTCTGTTTATAAAAAAGAAATGCTGGCAGACTTTATTGCAGAACTACAGAAAGCAGATTTAGTTGTGGATGCCCTTTTTGGTACGGGCCTTTGCCGTGAAGTCAGCGGCATCTACTATGATATTATCCACTCCATTAATCAAAGTAAAATTCCTGTGATAGCTGTTGATATACCGTCGGGAGTTTGTGCAGATACAGGTCAGATTTTGGGGATAGCAATTAAAGCCCGTGAAACAGTTACTTTTGCTCTGCCCAAATTGGGCCATTTTCTTTACCCTGGTGCTGATCAGGTTGGAGTACTACATGTAAAAAAGATTAGCATTCCCGCTGTTTTAGAGGAAAAAGGCTCTGTACAATTGCTCACTTCGGAATTAATCAGCTTGCTTGTACCATCCAGAAGATCTGATAGTCATAAAGGTACTTTTGGAGCGGTGCTGCTGGTAGCAGGTTCTTCCGGCATGTCTGGTGCGGCAACTCTTGCAGCCAGGGCTGCCTTACGTGGTGGTTGTGGACTTCTGTATGCTGCTGTGCCGGGCAGCATACAGAGTGTAGTGGCAGCTCAAGTTGCAGAGGCTATTACCATACCGTTACCTGTAAATGCTGCTGGTCAACTCGATGCTACCGCTCTTACCACTCTTCTAAAAAGAAGTGTTAACTGCCAGGCGGTCGCTGTGGGCCCTGGTTTAACGCAAGAGCAAGAATTATTACCTTTAATAGCAGGACTGGTTAGGGAGTGTAAGGTACCTTTAGTATTGGATGCCGATGCTTTAAACTTACTAGCTTTAGCTCCTGAAGCACTGCAGGAGCGTCAAGCTCCCACTATTATTACGCCGCATCCCGGTGAAGCAGCGCGACTATTGGGTTCAACGGTGGCAGAGATACAAAGGAACCGCTTACGATCAGCCCGGGAGCTGGCAGCGCGTTTTGGTAGTACAGTTATTTTGAAAGGTGCATATTCAATTATAGCTGAGTCAAACGGAACTGCTGCTATTAATCCTACAGGTAATAACGGTATGGCCACTGCAGGCAGTGGCGATGTGCTTACAGGTTTGGCAGCATCTTTGTTGGCGCAAGGTGTAACTTCTGCCCAGGCGGCCCAGACTGCTGCATATTTACATGGGTTGGCAGCCGACCTTGCTGTTAAAGAAATAGGAGAAAGGTCGCTCTTGGCAAGTGATATAGTCCGTTATATTCCCCAGGCATATCTGGCAGTCCAGGCAAATAAATATAAAGTGTAACACTTTATGGTCTTGCCGGGAGGAAATGCAAAAAGGTGCGAAGGGGAGAGTGTTTTGTGGAAGAGGGTATTAGCCTGCCTAATATTTCTAGGCATATTTTTAGGTGGTTGTGCTGTTACAAGTGAGAAAATAATAGCGCAAGTAGAAAAAAAGCTGCAGAAACTGGATAGTTTCTATGCTCAAGCCACAGTAAAAGTTTACAGTCTGGCAGGAGAACAAACATATCATGTAAGCCAATGGTATAAAGCACCTAATTGTTGGCGGGTAGAAGTTACGGCAGCAGAAGAACGTCAGTATTTCATTTGCGATGGTGAACATATTTGGGTATACCAACCGGATATAAATGATTACTACCGGCTTGATGCCGAACGCGGTTCTCAGGAAATTGCCCCGCCCTTTATGTTGACAGAGTATATGAAACAACTATGCCAGAGCAACAGCCAGTCATTTAGCCGGGAGGAAGAGCTAAACGGCCAAAAAACTTACTGCCTCACCTGCGCAGGACGGCTTCCCGGTGAATCGATTAAACTATACCTAGACAAAAAAACATTATTTCCTAAGCTAGTTGAAATTTATTTAAACGAAAAAATTATCAATCATATTAACATACATAAACTGGAGATAAACCCGGATTTGCAAGATGAATTGTTCGAATATACAAAAGCTACCGGCAGTGAAGTTATCGCCCTTTGTTTGAGAGAACCACTGACACTTAGTGAAGTTAAAGCTAACTGGTCTCTTCCTGTTTTTGTTCCAACTTATTTGCCTCAGGGAAGTTCTCTTTATACCATCTCCCGTACAACTGAACATGAGTGTGAACGTTTGATTTTTGTTTACCGGGGATTAAAAAAATTCACGTTGATACAACAGGCTAAAATAAATGATTTTGTTTACAGAAGCAGTACTGCCAGAGAAGTGCCAATCGGCACTGGGAATGGTTTATTCCAGCAAAATAGCGACTCCAGCCTTAATACTTTGTGGTGGTCAAATGAGCAGTGTGATTTTATTCTTACAGGAGAACTTCCGCTTGTGGAAATGGTTAAAATCGCCGCATCCCTTAAACCCGAGGGTGTTTAAAGTGCACATCCTCTACTAATATGAATAGGATGGATACGGGAGGTGTGTAAAATGGGAATGGATAAAATACCCGGTGGTCCAGTTATCCCTGGTCCTGGGCAACTACCCGTATGTCCTACAGGCTTATTTTTGGAAATTGCCCCCGGTGATACTTTATTTAAAATTGCTAAAGAACAAGGAGTCACTGTGGAAGCGATTATGGCGTTGAACCCGGGAATAGATCCTAAAAACTTGCAAATCGGCACTTTTATTTGTTTACCCATACCGACATAATAACCCGCCTTTGGCGGGATTTTTATATTAATAGCAAATTATTATGCTTGTATTTAATAAACAATTAAAAAAAAATATGAAAAAGCGCTCTTACAGAATTGAATAGTGCGCTTTTTTATTTGAAAAAACTATTGCCAAAAGGGCATGAGCGGTGTTATAATGTACACCATACGTAGATAATTGTCCATACACAGTTGACACGAGGGGGTGATTATTATGACTAGGACTAATATTAGTGAGAAGCTTTATTTAGTACAGGAACATGTGCTGCCGCAAGTTTTGCGCAAAACTGCTGAAGCTAAGGAGCTGCTTAAAAATGGTAGGGCTGCTACTGTTAATGAAGCTGTTCAGGCTGTGGGTATTAGCCGTGGCGCCTTTTATAAATACAGAGATTACATTTCGCCTTTTCGGGAGGCAAGTAGGGGTAAAATTCTTACTATTTCTTTAATTCTTAAACATACTGCTGGTGTTCTCTCGGCTGTTTTGAATGAAATTGCAGCGGCTGGCGGTAATATCTTAACTATTAATCAAGGTATCCCCTTGCAGGGTATCGCCAACGCTTCTATTTCTTTTGAGACAGATGGCTTGCGTAAAGATGTTAATATTTTATTGGATAGACTGATTGCAATTAATGGCGTAAATAAGTTGGAAATAGTAGGACAAAGCTAAAAGAATAATGGGGGATAAAGATGAACAAGGATACTATTAAAATTGGTTTGTTGGGTTTTGGGACTGTTGGTGCAGGTGTATATCAGATTCTTACGCAAAATGGTAATGATATTAAGCGTAAGTTGGGTGTAAAGATTGAAGTAAAACGGATAGTAGTTCGGAACTTAAATAAACCGCGTGCTTTAGCGGCGGACCGGGAACTTTTTACGGATACGATCGACCATGTTCTGCTCGATCCTGAAATTGATATTGTGGTGGAAACAATGGGAGGTATAGAGGAAGCACACCGTGCCATTGCTTCTGCTTTAGAACATGATAAATTTGTGGTGACTGCAAATAAAGATTTGATGGCTCAACATGGTGTTGAACTGTTAAAGATCGCCAAGGAACAAGAAAAAAATATTTTCTATGAAGCCAGTGCAGGTGGAGGAATTCCCCTTATTCGCCCCTTAAAAAATTGCTTGGCTGCGAACCGTATTGTCAAAATCATGGGGATAATTAATGGAACAACAAATTATATTCTTACAAAGATGTCCTGTGAAAATATGGAGTATGAGACTGCTTTGGCTGAAGCTCAGGCAAAGGGATTTGCAGAAGCTAATCCGGCTTCCGATTTGGAAGGGCGAGATGCCGCCTATAAACTAAATATAATGGCTTCCTTAGCTTTTTCCAGCAGAATAAAAATGGACGATATTCATGTGGAGGGAATTACTGAAGTTAAATTACGGGATATCCGTTATGCACAGGAACTGGGTTATGCCATAAAACTACTGGCTATTGGTGAGGAAAAACAGGAGGGCTTAAGTTTGCGGGTACATCCAACTTTAATTCCGCAAGCTCATCCGTTAGCAGCTGTAAAAAATGAGTTCAATGCCGTTTTCTTAGAGGGAGATGCTGTGGGTGAAGTAATGCTATATGGACGTGGTGCAGGTGCATTACCGACCGGTAGTGCCGTCTGCGGTGATATCATGGAAGCAGCCCGGGTTATAAAAAATGAAGTTAAAAATGGTATTATAGAATCTACTTTTACTGAAAAAGACATTATTCCTCTGGCAGAGCAGTTTTCTCGTTTCTATTTGCGTCTTAAAGCACAGGATGAACCTGGAGTTTTTGCACAACTTGCCGCTGCTTTTGGCAACGCTAAGGTCAGTTTAGACAGAATTATACAAAAACGTAGTGTAGAAAAAACAGCAGAAATAGTTTTAGTTACCCACGATGTGAAGGAAGGAAACTTTATGCAAGCTCTTTCCAGTTTACGTTCTATGCCGACAATTCGCAGCATTAATAGTGTTTTACGTGTTGTGGAGTAGAGCGGAGGTAGTGTAAATGGCTCGCATTGTACAAAAATTTGGTGGCTCATCAGTGGGTAGCGTGGAGAAGATCTTTAATGTGGCACACAGAGTGGCAAAGACAGCTGCTGATGGAAATGAGGTGGCAGTGGTAGTATCCGCCATGGCGGATACTACTGATGAACTGATGGCTTTAGCTGAACAAATTAGCACTTCCCCTGCAGAGCGTGAACTGGCGGTGCTGCTTTCTACGGGAGAACAGGTAAGTATAGCCCTATTAACAATGGCATTGCAAAAGTTAGGCTGTGAGGCTATTTCTTTTACAGGTGCACAGGCAGGAGTAATGACGTCAGGGACGCCTATAAATGCCCGTATTTGCCGGTTTGAAGCTGCGAAAGTTATGCAAGCCCTAACAACAGGCAAGATAGCTGTTGTAGCCGGCTTTCAGGGGGTTAATGCCTGCGGAGAGGTGCAAACTTTAGGACGAGGTGGGTCTGATACTACAGCCGTAGCACTTGCTGCTGCCATTGGTGCTGATTATTGCGAGATTTACACTGATGTGGATGGCGTTTACACTGTTGATCCGCGTATTGTAGCGACAGCTTGTAAACTGGAGGAAATTACTTATGATGAAATGTTGGAATTGGCAAGCTTAGGAGCCAAGGTTCTTCATCCGCGGGCAGTGGAGTGTGCCAAAGAACATCAGGTAATAATACATGTTCGCTCAAGCTTTCATGAGGGAGCAGGAACATTAGTAAAGGAGACAGCAGTAATGGAAAGAGGGACCGTTATTAGCGGCATCGCTTGCGATGAGGACCAGGTAAAATTTGCTTTGATAGGTGTACCTGATCAGCCGGGAGTAGCTGCCAGCGTTTTTTCTGCTGTGGCCGAGGCCGGCGTTAATGTTGATTTAATTGTCCAAA
>JAAZJT010000143.1 GCA_012800215.1 Bacillota bacterium
ACCTTGATGCCTTTTTCCTCTAGGTTCTTTTGCAGGGAATCGGCTACATCCAAAATTCCGCCACCGGGGTCTTTGCTCTCCGTACCGTCGCCCTTAATATAGGATTCGGCCCCATGGGAGCTGTAAATAGCTATTTTTTTTGTCTTCTGCTCACCCTGCTGTTGTACAGGCAATGCATTGCGCAGCAAATTTTCAAGACGCCCTAGCCATCCTTCGCCCTGCGGCGCTGTAGATGCAGTCCTTTCTACTAATTTAGCCACTGCTTTGTTATTCTCAACAGAGATTACGCGATAATAATTGTTAGCAGCATTAATATACTCATCGCCAACTGTAATTTCCCTGGCTGTACGCATGATGACTTCCCCGCTCTCATCAACCATGGTGAAAATTCGCCCCGAGCGGTGATCACCATCAATTATATTATCGGCCCAGGCGGGCTCATAAAACGCAAACAAGAGCAAACAAAAAACAAAAATTGAGAAAAGAAAAGTTTTCAGGGAGAAATATTTATTCTTCATGTTGAAATTCCTCCTCTTTACTATTAGGCTTTTCTTCCCGATCTAACTCCTCACTGATCTCAGCATCAGCTAAACCGTGGCGCAGGCTTTGTGGTCTGTCACTGGCCGGCCCACCCTGGATTCTTTCCCTGGTTTCGCCAAAAACTTCTGCAATTAAAAGTGCTAAAATACCACCTATCACCACTGCGTCGAATACGCCGGCACCGCCAATTACCATGTTGCCAGAACCGCCGCGTAAGGCTATTTCCAGCCGCGAATAAATATCTGTTAAGAGCAAACCCATAGAGCCGGCAATGAATGCCGAACGGCGGGAACGTCCTGCTAAATAACCTACAACAGCGGCAATGATAGTAAAGATATATAATGGGTCCAAATAGCTGTTATAAGTGGGTTCTGTAGGCAGTATTTTCATAGCCGCATAAACAGCCACAGAAGATACTAAAGCTGCCAAAATTGCACGGATTTTTTCTTTGGCAGTACCTGCTTTAATAATTAGATATACCGCCAAAATAAGAGGAATAATGCCACCGCCTATATTTATAGAGACATTATCACTTAAAGGAATATCGGGCAGGAAACCTCCCACGACCATGGCGCCCACAAAGAGCAGTGCAGCTCGATCCGTCAGCCTTAACCTGTCTAAGACCCGCTGTGCAGTGCCTAAATAGATGACAATAGCAACAGCGACCAGTACAAGCATCCCAAATGTCATAAAACCTACACCTCCAGATTTAAAGATTGCTAAATATAGCCTTCGCAGAAATGTTAGGATTTATGCGACTAGGAAAGCAAAAAGAGAATCGCCATAGATCTTTGGCGATTCTCTTTTTATACTCATTTTATACTCTTTTTAAGCCACGCTGCAGCATCCATTCCCTTGTTTTGCCTGTAATTACAACAGGGGTATGCTGTAAATCATTGATAGTTGAGCAGCCGGTCATCATCATAACCATTTTTAGTTCATGCAGGATTTGCTGCAGGCAAGTGAGTAATTTTTCCGGTCCTGCCTTTAGCAATACTTTAAGAGGCAAGCCAGCCATGCCAACTGCCTGTGCTCCCAGTGCTATTGCTTTAGCTGCTGCCAGGCCACTGTTAATACCGCCAGCAGCTATAACATCCAAAGCCGGGGCGCCCGTTTTAGCTTCCAAAATGCTAAGAGGTGTGCTAATACCCCATGCCAGCAGCTCAGAGTTAATCTGCAGCTGAGCACGCTTACTCTCAATCTGCAGAAAGTTTGTGCCACCCTTACCACCAATATCAATTGCCGCTGCACCTAACTCCTGAAACTGTGCAGCCTGCTCTTTGGCAACACCAAAGCCAACCTCCTTGATGATAACGGGGACTTTTACAGATCTAATAATCTCTGCAATCCGTTTGCGGAAACCTGTAAAACTAGAATCCCCTTCAGGCATCACCAATTCCTGTGGTACATTTAAATGAATTTGCAGGGCATCCGCTTCAATCATTTCCACAGCACGTTTAGCCAGTTCAATGTCTGCATAGGCACCAATATTAGCAAAGATAATGCCTTGAGGATAAACTTCCCGCACAATACGAAAACTCTTGCAATGTACAGGGTTTTCTAAAGCCGCCATTTGCGAACCTACAGCCATGGCAAAGCCTGCTTCCTGGGCTACAGCTGCTAAACTCCGGTTTATCTCAACCGCTTCCGCAACCCCTCCTGTAATGGCATTGATCATAAATGGTACTGACAATGTCATTCCAGCCAGCTTAGTAGATAAGTCTAATTTTGAGAGGTCAGTCTCCGGCAGGCTGTTGTGAAGCAGTTCCACATCACTAAAATCGGCATCTGTAAGCGCTAGAGATTCAGCATGGCGCAGATGGTCCAATTTTCTTTCCTGCCGCGACATCATTTACTTATCCTTATTAAGATCATCAAATAAGTCACCAAAAACGTCACCCAAAGTCAGCCCCGTACCTGTTTCCTGCTGTTGTTTTACCTGAGGTTGTGGTTCGCGCTTCGGTCTAGGGGCAGCTTCACGCATACTCAGACTAACACGCTTAGCCTCAGTGTTAATATCGAGGATTTTTACCTTTACAGTCTGACCTTGTGTTACTACATCAGAAGGGTGCTTAACATGGTAGTTAGCAATTTGTGAAATATGCACAAGACCCTCCACGCCAGGTATTAATTCCACAAAGGCCCCAAAGTCAACAACGCGTGTGACTTTACCTTCCACAATATCTCCAGCTTTATATTGTTTATCAATTTGCGTCCAGGGATCAGGCTGCGCCTGCCGTAATGACAAACCAATACGTTCTCGCTCCGGAATTACTTCTGTTACTTTTACATCAATTTCGTCACCAACACTTAGTATTTCACTCGGTGTTTCAATACGATGCCAGGCAATTTCAGAGATATGTACTAATCCATCAATGCCTCCTACATCGACAAAAGCTCCGAAATTAGTAAGACGCTTTACTGTACCGCGAATAATTTGGCCGGGTTTAAGTGAATTTAAAATTTCTTCTTTTTTAGCTTGCGCCTCTTCCTCTAAAACTTGTTTACGGGAAAGAATTAATTTTTCCCTTTCCTTACGCATTTCAATTATTTTAAACCTTACTTCCTGGTTTAAAAATTCACTGAAATCCGGAATAAAACGAATATCTACCAGAGAGCCAGGCATAAATCCTTCATAACCGCCGCCCAGGTCTACTACCATACCTGCTTGGACAGTCTCTTTAACTGTACCTGTAAGAATAGTACCGTTCTTAAAGGCTTCCTCCAGCTCCTGCCACTTTTGTTCCCTTTCAATGGCTTTCCGGGATAAAGTAATTTTTCCTTCCTGCTCATCAATTTTCTTTACCATAACTTCAATTTCCTGTCCCACTTGAAGTGTTGAAGAGAGTGTCTGATCAGCAGACAATATAACTTCTTGGCGAGGCAGCACACCTTCGCTCTTATAGCCAATATTTATTAAGGCTTCTTCATCTGACACTTGTTCAACAGTGCCCTTTACCACATCACCCACAGAAAAATCACGCAGTGCATCTTCCATGGGGGCCTCTTCCACTGTCGCCTGCTCCTGCTCTTGCTCTTCTTGTTTTTCCAGATTGAGTTCATTTTCCATCTTACCAATAACCTCCTTTATCACCCAGTCGGGTGTTGATGCACCGGCAGTCACCCCGACTGTCCTCACCCCTTGCAATTGCGCGGTATCTAGGTCAGCAGCATCAGTAACTTCGATGGTCTTGGCCCCGGCGGACCGGCAAATTGCAGCCAATTTCCTCGTGTTACTACTACTTTTACTGCCAATTACCACCATTGCGTCAACTTGTTGTGCCATTTCACTGGCCGCATCCTGCCGCAATGCCGTCGCTTTACAAATGGTATTATGTATATGAACTACCGGTACTAGCTTTTTTAGTTTCTCCACTATTTCTTTCAGAATACTCAGCTGTTGTGTTGTTTGTGCCACTACAGCCACAGGTTGTGTGGAATCCAACCCTTTTAATTGCCCTACTTCTGCAGGTGATTGAACTACAAAAGGCTTATCTTGCCCCCAGCCCAGCACACCTTGTATCTCTGGGTGCTGGCGGTCACCAACAATTACTACTTGCTGACCCTGTTCTGTTAAATCCTTGACTAAGTTCTGCAATTTTTGCACAAAGGGACAAGTAGCATTAATAATGGTGAGTTTTTTTTCGGAGGCCTTCTGCAATATTTCCGGCCTGATACCATGGGAACGAATAATAACAGTAGCTCCATCCGGTATATCCATCAGATCATCTACTACCCTTACACCTTGCTTAGTTAAGCGATCAAGTACATTTTCATTATGAACTAATGGCCCCAGAGAATAGAGTGGTCCGCTTTGAGCAGCATCTAAGGCTAAATCTATTGCTCGTTTAACCCCTCCACAAAATCCGGCTTTTTCGGCAGTTATTATTTTCAGTGTTCATTCACCTCGGAATTACCTTGACACAGCCGGGCTATTTCTTGCATAATCTGCTGTGCTATCTTATTTAATTGTTCCCCCGAAACTTTAACATCATAATATTCAGGAAAACGTAAAGGCGTGCCGATAAATACACGCACAGGCCTGAAAAGCTTATAAGGTCCAATAATACCTATGGGCACTACAGGTGCTTTACTTTTAATTGCGAGCATTGCAACGCCCGCTTGCGGCGGCAGAAGCTCGTTTGTACGGCTGCGTGTTCCCTCCGGGAAAATACCTAAGCCATGACCGTTTTTTAACGTTTCCAGGGCAGTTCTGATGGCTCTGCGGTCAGCTGTATTCCGTTTTACCGGAAATGCTTGAATTATTGTAAAAAACTTGCCCAGTACAGGAATTTTAAATAGTTCTTCTTTAGCCATAAAACGCACAAAACGTTTTGTTAAAGTCCCCACAAGCGGAGGATCCCACCAAGAAAAGTGATTAGCACAAAGAATAAAAGGACCATCCATAGGGATATTCTCTCTTCCTTGCACTTCTAAACGGAAAAACAAAGCAAAAATTAAGACAAAAACTCGACGGAATAATTGATATGCCATCATACCCTCCCCGCTAGCTACCTACAACTATGTCAACAATAAACTTAACAACCTGCTCTATTGTCATCTCCGTAGTATCAAGATGAATTGCATCTTTAGCTGCCTGCAAAGGTGAACATTCACGCTCAGAGTCAATCTTATCACGCATAGTAATTTCTGCCATCATCTCCGGCAATGTCAAGCTAATGCCTTTTTCCTGTAATTCAGCTAATCTACGGCGAGCCCGTTCAGTAAGTGATGCCGTGAGAAAAAATTTAAAATCCGCATCTGGCATCACATTTGTACCTATATCACGCCCGTCCATAACCACACCACCGCGGCGCCCGATTTCTTGTTGTTTGCTAACCATAATTTCCCGCACTTCCGGGCAACGGGCCACATAAGAAACATTACGGTTTATTTGCGGCTCACGAATCTCTTTGCTTACATTTTTACCATTTAAAAAAATTACATTTTCGCCATCACTATTAATTTGTATATCTAATTCAACCTTAGCGGTTAATGCAGCCAGAGCTCGACCATCACTGAGCTCCACATCTGCATTTAATGCAGCCAGTGTTATAGCCCTGTACATCGCTCCGGTATCCAAGTATGCTAACCCTAATTTTTTTGCCACAGCACGTGCAACAGTACTTTTTCCTGCACCAGCCGGGCCATCAATTGCAATTCTTGCTTTCATAATCTCCCTCTTCTAGTAAAAATGCACAACAAAAACAACACACTAGGTGTTGTCTAAAGAAAGGTCAGGGCGCAAAAGGCTCGCTTCCCTTAAATAGATATGCTTCACTTCCACCTGGTTCATGTGCGTATTAACATGCATTAACACCCTAATACATAGGGGTAAGGAACCAGGGACATTCATTTCTACAGTATCAAGTAGCGGGACATGAGTCCAACCGAGTTCGCGAGCGGCAGCAGCAGGAAAACAGGCCGTAAGATCAGGAGTGGCCGAGAATATAATACTGACAATTTCTTGCTGCTGTACATTATTAGCAACAGCCATCTTATGTAATAATTCTTTTGTTGCCTGCAGAATTTCTGCCTTACTGTTCTCTGGTACAGTTATGGCACCACGGATCCCTCTCACAACACTACAACCCACAACATAGTCCTCCTACCAACACCGCTGTATTTAAATAATAGCTTATTATAATTCATTTGGCAAGCATTTTCAGTTAGGTTGTTCTTCTGTCAGTTTATTCCCTTCTCCAATAGTAATAAATGAAACTGTCTCCGGTTGACCAAAATAAGTAATTTGTTTACCCTCTACTGGAGATAAGATTCCCTCTGAAACAGAAGTAACAGCAATTATCACATCCTCAGCCGGAATCTCTCCATCAACTTCAACTTGATCGCCATCATGCACAGGAATCAGCACAGATTCGCTACTGCCAAAAGTAGCTACTACTTCACCGTTTACTAAAACGTCAATTCCTTCACCATCAACATCATTAATAATACTTAAGCGGACAAAACGTTCCTGGTCATCAATGACAGGGCGAGAAATGGCAGGTTGGCCTGACTCCTCCTCACTAATGGCTGTTCCTTCATGCTTATCTACTAAGCTAAGCAGAAGACGAAAATTCGGTTGTGTCAGTAGGGCCTGCGCTACAAACAGAATGAATAGCATTAGCCCTACGCCCTTAATTAATAAGCGTTCAAAGCGACTTGTCCGCTCCCGAAACCACCTTTCAAATTTCATTCCACAGCCCTCCTTCTATCAAAGAGTATGCCAGAGCCTAGGCAATTTATTCCTGTTTTGCAGCAGAAATACCTGCCACAAAACCTGTAGAGAATGCTGCCTGCAAATTATAACCACCAGTATTACCGTCTATATCAATTATTTCCCCGGCAAAATACAGCCCTGTTACCAGTTTTGAAGCCATTGTTGTGGGCTGAATTTCTGTCACTGCCACACCGCCCGCTGTAACTATTGCTTCACTTAAAGGGCGGACAGATTTAATATGCAAAGTTAGCTCAGTTAATGCCTTTAGCATTGCCTGTCGTTGTTCTTTAGTAATTTGGTTTACCGGTGTTTCTGGCGGAATTTGCGATAATTTTATCATGGTTCCAATCAAACGTTGTGGCAGCAAATCGTTTAAACTATTTTTAAACTGTTTGCGGATATTCTTATTAAAATCACGCAGCAGCCTTGCGTCCAGCTGTTCTGCTGTCAGAGCCGGTTTTAAATTTAGCTTGACTTGCACTTGTTTTCCCTGGGATAAAGCCATGACTGCCTGTCTGCTGATAGTGAGAATAATTGGGCCGCTAATGCCATAATGGGTAAAAAGCATCTCACCGAACTCCTCAGCAACCAACTGCTCGTTAACATACAATTTGGCTCTGACATTTTTGAGGGCGACCCCTGTTACATCTCTAACCCATCTTTCCTTTGTTTCCAAAGGCACTAGAGCAGGCTGCGGAGTCACAATGGTGTGGCCGGCCTGTTTTGCTAAAGTATAACCATCTCCGGTTGAACCGGTGGCAGGGTAAGATACACCCCCGGTAGCAATAATTACAGCATCGGCAGGCACAATCTCACCATTACATTTAACCCCCTGTACGCTACTGCCGTTCATCAAAAGTGCCGTGACACGGCTTTCTTTTTTTATTTTCACATTATGATTGATTAAAAACTTTTCCAGCGCTGCCACTATATCTTGGGCTCGCTGGCTTTCCGGAAATACTCTTCCACCCCTTTCAATCACCGTAGCTACCCCTAAATCTCTAAAAAAACGACGCAAGTCTTCATTAGTAAAACGGTAAAGGGGGCCATAAAGAAAAGACCTATTACCCGGGTACTGCCGGATCATATCTTCAATATCAGCAGCATTGGTAATATTACCTCTGCCCTTACCGGTAATAGCCAGTTTCTTGCCCAGGCGACTGTTTCTTTCCAATAATACTACTTTTGCTCCAGTTTTAGCAGCTTGTCCTGCAGCCATCATGCCTGCAGGCCCGCCTCCAACAACAACTATCTGCACCATGAAACCTCCCGCCAATTATTAAATGAAAATAATTTTCTACAGAGACAGAAAAGCGGCTAAAGCCGCTTCTAACTTTCCAGTATATATAGTTCTAATCGGCATAACGCTTAATACGCTGCATCCACTGTGTTTTAACCTGACTATAAACTTCAAAGAAAATTTGTTCCATTTCACGAACAGAAATATTTAAGCCTGCCGGCTCCAAGATTATGAGGCGACGGAATTCTTCCCTAACAGCAAACCGTACAAGTGCCCCTAATGAATCGGCAGTAACCTCCAGCTCCAGAGGAGCATAGGCAATTTCATCATCCGCTTCTTCATCATAAACAGAATAAATCTCACCCATTTCTATATTCTCCACGAATACACCTTGTACCGGAACATTTCGCCACAAGGCGGCCTGCTGCTCACGTAATTCTGCTGCTGCTTCTTCCGAATCCTTTCCGCCAATAAAAAAGCGGGCCGGGCGGGCTTTACCCCGATAATCAAACCGGATACGAGCACGAATCTTGGTGGTACTCTTTATTTCAGGTTCCTCCCTCTGCGGGGTTTCATCAAAAACTATTTCTCGCTCAAAACCTGGCCTTAGCAATTTTCTCTCCTCCGTTTGTTTATTTACCTCCACATATATCCTGTCATTACTAGACACACACTTGCCAGTAATAGTCCTTTCTTGTTAGAATTTCCCGCTTCTTGGAAATTAATTCGTGCCTGGCACAATAAATCCTGCTTTTTTGAGCATATTTCCTTTTCTGAAATTAAGCTGCCCTTTCCTGCTAAGCTTTTTTCCCAATGAAACTTAAATTTTTTTCATAAGCTTACTTTCCACATCAGATATCTTTCTAATTTAAGTAAAAATAATTATTTTCACAAGCTAAAGCTCATACTACCCATAACACTGTAAAAGGGAGGCTTATTGAAAAATGTATGAAATTTTTCTTTCACCGGGTAAAATCGGTAAGCTCACACTAAAAAATCGCGCTATATTTCCACCCATGGGTACCGGCTACGTAGAAGCAGAGCAACCAAAACAGCAGCTGCTAGACTATCATGTGCGCCGGGTGATGGGTGGCTGTGCCATGAATATTGTAGAAATTGCCGCTGTGCATGAAACATCCAAATCACCAACTATTCTCGGTCTTTATGATGATAAATTTATTCCTGGCTTAGCACGCTTGGCAGAAGCAATTATGGAAGCAGGCGGCATCCCCTGCATCCAGTTATGGCACGGAGGCAGGCAGACTTCAGGCAAACCTTTTGGCGGACAGCCGGTAGCACCTTCTGCTGTAAAAAATGATTTTATTAATGAAGAACCGCGCGCCTTAACACTGTCAGAAATCCAGGAAATTATTGAAAGCTTTGGGGAAGCCGCACGCCGGGCAAAGGAAGCCGGATTTGCAGCTGTAGAAATTCATGGAGCTCATGGCTATCTTATTGATCAATTTTTAAACCCCTATACTAATAAGCGCGATGACAACTACGGTGGCAGTTTAGAAAACCGTGCCCGTTTCGGCTGTGAGGTAATTAAAGCTGTGCGTGCTAATGTTGGCGCTGATTTCCCTATTCTATTCCGTTTAAGCGCTCAAGAAAACGTTCCAGGCGGTATTGACCTGGCAGAGGGTATTGCAGCGGCACTGCTTTATGAGAAAGAGGGGATTGATGCCTTAGATATCTCACAAGGCTGTTACGATGCATTGCCTTATACTGTACCACCTTATTTTTTGCCGCAAAAATTAAATGCTGCCAATGCAGCACAGATAAAACAAAAAACAAATATTCCTATTATTGTTGCCGGTCGTATCAACCATCCAGAGTTAGCAGAAAAAATACTACAAGACGGCATGGCTGATTTTATTTCCCTTGGACGTCCTCAGCTGGCCGATCCTGACTTTGTCAAAAAAACAATGGCGGGGCAAGCAGATGACATAGTACGCTGCATTGCCTGCAACCAGGGCTGCGTTGGCAGGCTCTTCCAGGGCCTGGGTGCCAGCTGTATTTTTAACCCGGCTACCGGTCATGAACGGGAAGTTGTTATTACTCCGGCAGAAAAAAAGAAGAAAATTCTGGTAATTGGCGGTGGTCCCGCAGGTTTGGAAGCTGCCAGAGTAGCAAAGGAACGTGGTCATAATGTAGTATTATTTGAAAAGAATGTTGGTTTAGGAGGGCAATTAGTAGTAGCCGGCAGAGCCCCCCATAAAGAGATTTTCGCACAATCTGCTCTGCATATGGGCTACCGTGCTTTTAAAGCCGGCGTTGAAATTCGGGTCTATACAACTGCTACAGCAGAAAATATACGGTCCGTAGAGCCGGATATTGTCATCATTGCCAGTGG
>JAAZJT010000144.1 GCA_012800215.1 Bacillota bacterium
AATATTATGACCAGTATGAATGAAGGCGTAATTGCCATTGATCAAAGAAGGCGTATTTTGCTCATTAACCCGCAAGCATGTAAGTTGTTGAAAGTAAAAAATATAGATTTAACAGGCAAAGATTTGAGAGCTTTATTGCCTGAAGAAAAAATGTCTAATCTCTTTATAAATGTAATGCAGGATAATAGACCGCAGTCAAAGGAATTTACAATTGAAAGCGGGAGGATTTTATCCCTGCAGGTTGCTCCTTTGCGTCGTGGTGGGCAAAGCTGGGGTGCAGTAGGTATTTTACAGGACGTAACAGATGTGCGTCATTTAGAAGAGATGCGTCGTGATTTTGTGGCTAATGTAACACATGAACTGCGTACTCCTTTGACTTCAATTCAGGGCTTCGTGGAAGCACTTCTTGATGGCTTAGCAGAAGATAGAGAGAACCAGGAACGCTATTTACAGGTAATTTTGGATGAGACAATTCGTTTAAATCGCTTAATTAATGATTTACTTGATTTGTCCCGATTAGAAAAGGGACAGCTTGATTTACCAGTGGAAGAATTGAATTTGGCTCCTTTGCTTGCCAGTGTAGTGGCGAAAATGCAGCACCAGTTTACTCAACAAACGCTAGATCTAAATGTCGAGGTTGCAGATCAACTGCCTCTTGTGTTGGGCAATCGTGACCGCATCCAGCAGGTGTTAATTAATTTACTTAGCAATGCTATTTCTTTTACACCGGCAGGAGGAAAAATAGAAATTTCAGCCCGGCAGGAAGAAGAATGGGTGCGGGTTAGTGTAGCTGACAATGGTGTGGGGATTCCTATTAAAGAGCAGGAAAAGATTTGGCAGCGCTTTCATAAGGTTGATAAATCACGTACGCGAAAGCTAGGGGGTACGGGGTTAGGTTTATCTATAGTTAAGCAGATAGTAGAGGCCCATGGAGGTACGGTGGATCTGAAAAGTACACTTGGCCAAGGCTCTGTTTTTTCCTTTACTTTGCCTCTGGCGCAGACTCATAAAAACCCTGCCGACTTATAGCTGGCGGGTTTTTACTATATCTGCCTGAGTCAATATTTAGAGCTCATCTGCAGTAAAATGGAGGTATTTTAATATAAAGAGCGAATACCTATAAATTAAGATAAAAAATAATTACAAGGGCCTGGAATGCTACTTAATTTAAGATAAATCGTATAATAAACATTAATTGGTATATAATATCTTAAGCATTTCTCCTTTATTGGTTAAAAAGAAGGAATCAATTTAAACAATGTAGAAATTAACTGTAGAAATTTTATCGGTTAGTTTGACACATTGTGTCAGGCAAGAACGCACTAGTACGGGGGCAGAGAGGCTAAGCATACTATTAAGTTGCTAAAACAATTACCTCGTCTCTCTTGTAGGGATGAGGTTTTTTGGGTAAATATCCTTTAGGGAATTGTTGCAGGAATTTATTGCAGTACGGCGAATTATTAAACCCTCAGTTATTCTTGTGGGAAAAACCCTCATCTGTTTTAAACAACTGTTTCCGCAACTAGTGTGTGGAATGTAGGTGAGAGGATGGAAGGGAATCTTCCTAGTGAATTCATTGATGATATTCGAACTCGCTTTGATATAGTGGAAATAGTTTCTCAATATGTGCAATTAAAAAAGTCTGGCCGCAATTATTTTGGGCTTTGTCCTTTTCATAATGAAAAAACACCCTCATTTAGTGTTTCGCCCGACAAACAGATTTTTCATTGTTTTGGCTGTGGTGAAGGCGGTAATGTTTATTCTTTTCTGATGAAAATCGAAGGACTTTCTTTTCCTGCAGCGGTGCGCGAATTAGCAAGGCGTGCCGGTGTCCCGGTACCGCAGATGAATTTATCACCTGCAATGCAGCAAAAGGAACGTGCTAAGAAACGAATGCAGGAAATTATGCTGCTGGCCAACCGCTTCTATCAACATCAGCTAAAGCAACAGGCTGGGCATGCTGCCAGGGAATACCTGCAGCAGCGTGGGCTCGATGAAAAAACAATAACATCTTTTGCCCTTGGTTTTGCTCCTGAGCGCTGGCGAGAACTAAAAAATTTTTTGCAGCGCAAAGGTTACAAGGAGCAAGAGCTTCTAGAATGCGGACTCTTAATTGCATCAGAAAGAAGTGCTTATGACCGTTTTCGCGGCCGCATAATCTATCCTATCTGTAATCAGCATGGTGAGGTTATTGCTTTTGGTGGGCGGGCGCTTGGCGAGGGACAACCTAAATATTTAAACTCACCGGAAACACCGTTATTTGATAAGAGTAAAACACTTTATGCAATGCATAAAGCCAAGGAAGCTATTCGCCGTGAGAAAAAGGCTGTTATTTTCGAAGGCTACATGGATGTAATTGCTGCACATCAGGCCGGCATCAGACAAGCTGTTGCTTCGCTTGGCACCTCTTTAACAGCAGCGCAAGCACGATTATTACGAAACCAGGCCGAAGAAGTGGTTATAGTCTATGATGCAGACACAGCCGGCCAAATTGCTACCTGGCGTGGTTTGCAAATTTTGCAGCAAGCAGGTTGCCTGGTCAAAGTCGGCCGCCTGCCGCGTGGTTTAGATCCTGATGATTATATCCGCAAGTTTGGTGGAAAAGCTTTTCAAAATGAAGT
>JAAZJT010000145.1 GCA_012800215.1 Bacillota bacterium
ATTTGGCCAGAAGAGGAGTGGTCTTTCCACCTGCATTTATAAAATCTCCTGACACAAATATTAAATTTTTGAAAACTGACATCGATTGCACTGTGCTGTCCAGGCCAGATCCTAGTTTAAAAAGATCTTTTCCATCAAACAAAGCAAGATTGTAAATAACATCCCTGAAAGAGTAAATTTTAAAATTACCACCAATTATAAGATGTCCATATTCATTGGTATTGATGGTACTGATAGAAATTCCCTTAGAAAAATCAAGCAGTTTCCAGGAAATCCCATCCCATTTGGCAATCCCTAGATTGTTCTTGAGCAAGGCATAAAGATTTCCCTGATTGTCACAGGCAAGAGTCTTGACCGGGTTTGAAAGCCCGGCACCAACTTCAATCCACTCGGTTCCATTCCATGTGGCTACATAATGTGCGAAGTCACCGCTTGCGGTTATAAAATCACCACCAGCATACAGATTACCATCTTTATCGATGCACAAAGAATTAACAGCAGCATTCATTCCGTAACTCATCGGATTCCATCGGAGGCCATCCCATTTGGCTACGTTATTAGCCTCGATTCCGCCAGCAGTATCAAATGACCCACCTGCGTAGAGATTGCCAGCCTTATCTGTAATCAGTGTGTTTACAGAATTTGGTATACCGCTTCCCAGAGCGCTCCAGTTTAGACCATCCCATTTAGCTATATGCAAAGCTGGAACGGCACCGGCTTTTGTGAAGTTCCCGGCTGCATACAGATTCCCCTTGTTATCACCGGTTAAGCAACTGATAGTACTGTCGGTCCCGGTTTCAAGAGGAATGAAGCTGTTTCCATCCCAACGGACAATGTTTCCGGGAATTCCAAATATTGATGTAAAGTTACCCCCGATAAAAAGAGCTTTATTAGCAGCATATAAACTGGATATATGCCCATCAACTCCATCTCCATGAATTTCCCAATTATTTCCATCCCAGATATATAAAAATCCGAAATAATTATCGTTAACATTAGACTTGTTGGTGCCCAGGTATAGTTTCCCGTTTTCGTCCACAGCCAATTCGCCAACCACTGGAACCCCGGAACCAAGAGCTTCCCAGCCATCTTGAGTACGTTTGTAAGTAGTGTTGAAACCTGAAGCAAAATACCCGTTTAAATAAATATTCCCGGCATTATCTTTAAACAAAGAATAAATATTATTATTTAAAGTTTTCAAAGAAGTTAAATTATCATCAATTGACTTTGCTGTTGTACCATCCCATTTAATTAAATTACAAATAGTATCCATGATAGTTTTGTATCTAAAACGTCCTCCTAAAAATATATGGCCACTGTCATCTATTGTCATCGCGGTCGCTCCAAGACCATAGGTGTAATTATTTGCCCAAATTAAAGGAATTTGCCATGTTGTGTCGTCAATCCACTTGGCTAAACACTTAGAACCGAAATTGCCGGCGAGATAAACTGTATCATTCTTATCAATAAAAATAGAATACACAGTACCATTCAGGACTCCACCAAAATTCCACCATTGGGTTCCATTCCATATCGCGATGCAACCGATCGACTTACCATCTATACTATTGGCTTTACCTCCAATCAACAGGTCTCCATTGCTAAGACATGCCATATCATTTATTTCATAGTATGGTGTACCGATTTTTTGCCACTCTGAACCATTCCATTTTACAATACCATTATTGCCGTAAGCATAAATTGTTTCACTGTCATGTATTGCAATTTTTTCAATGTAGGCCAGGCTGCTTTTTGGATAGGGGTGACAAGCGTTGTCATCCCATCGTACGAGGTTTGCAGCTTTCTGGTTTGATGCGTATGAAAAAGTCCCACCAGCGTAAAGACTACCATTATGGAATCGTATCGTATATATTTTTCCATAAACTCCGGAAATCCCTTTAGTGTTAATGACAGACCAACCATCATCAGATAATGGTTTGATAGTGTCTACTATTGTTTGAGAAAAGAGATTGCTGATCAATAATGATAGTATAAGGGGCAGTTTTTTCATTACAACAAATCCTCTGGTTTTGCTTGGGTAACGCAAATTAAAATAAGAATCGATCATATCAGAAACTGCATGTCGCAAGTATTGTACTATTTATTCCCTGATTTTCCAAAAAACCTTTTCCAGAAAAATTGATGGGTGAAATAGGAAAAATAATTAATAATATAATTATAACTTTTCCAGGTATTAAAAGGTAATGTAAAAAGAATTGTAACTACTCAGGTATCTGAGGGAAAAAAATGTTATAATATCAAATCTTGAAAAACAGGAATTAATATGAAAACAATATCTAATCAGAATAAAATATCTAAACTAAAAACCGGAAATGTTAAA
>JAAZJT010000146.1 GCA_012800215.1 Bacillota bacterium
AGTTACTCGTCCTCGGACAGGACGGTGAAGTCTTTTTCTGTAATTTGAAGTCAATTCCCTTCTAAATCCCTACAGTAATTTTACACTAACTGTTAAAGGAATTTATTTGACAGTTTGTTTAATTAATTGTTTTATTTTCGCTGCAATATTTTTATTATAAGCTATAATTACTATATATTTATTTAAATGAGGTGTTTTAGGTGCGTAAGCTGGAAGTGGCACAATTAACGCAGGCTGTTGCAGATATGGTTCAGAAAGCTAATTATGAGCTTGACAAGGATGTATATTGCGCATTGCAACGAGCGGCAGTTATGGAAGAGTCGCCACATGGGCGAGATGTGCTGGAGCAACTTTTGCAGAATGCAGAGATAGCTAAAAAAGAAAAAGTCCCCATTTGCCAAGACACAGGCTTTACAGTCATTTTTTTAGAACTAGGACAGGATGTAAATTTGACGGGTGGAGATGTCAATGAGGCACTTCAAGAGGGAGTACGCCTGGGATATAAATCCGGCTATTTACGTCAATCGATTGTGGCAGACCCTTTACGGAGGGTTAATACTAATGATAATACACCGGCTGTCATTCACTGGCAGTTGGTGCCGGGTACCAGTGTGCGAATAACTGTAATGCCTAAGGGCGGCGGCAGCGAAAATGCCAGTGCCGTTAAAATGTTAAAACCGGCTGATGGGGCAGCAGGAGTCATGGATTTTGTGGTGGAGACGGTAAGTCAGGCAGGCAGCAATGCTTGTCCGCCCATGGTTGTCGGCGTAGGAATCGGGGGCACTCTGGAAAAGGCAGCTGCATTGGCTAAAAAGGCATTAATGCGTCCGCTAGGCAAACCCCATCCAGATGCTTACTACAGTGCTATGGAAAAAGAGCTGTTAGAGCGCCTAAACAGGCTGGGTGTCGGGCCGGCAGGACTAGGAGGTAAAATAACGGTTTTAGCTGTTCAGATTGAAACATTTCCTGCCCATATTGCCAGTTTGCCTGTAGCAGTTAATATTAATTGCCATGCGGCACGCCATCTAACAAGGGTGATCTAGGGAGGTAATTGCAAATGACAGCAATAAAGCTTGCTGCTCCGCTTACTACGGCTGATGTGCTGCGCTTAAAAGCAGGCGATCAAGTTTTGCTTTCCGGTGATATTTATACTGCACGTGATGCAGCTCATCAAAAATTAAATCAGTTACTGGTTCAGAATAAAGAACTGCCTATTCAACTGGCGGGGCAAATTATTTATTATGCAGGTCCTGCACCTGCCCGGCCTGGGCAGGTTATTGGCCCAGTCGGACCTACCACTAGCGGGAGGATGGATATTTTTACACCAATGCTTTTGAAACAAGGCTTAAAGGCCTGTATCGGTAAAGGGGTCAGAAGCATAGAGGTAAAGGAAGCCTTATGCAAATACAGGGCTGTTTATCTGGCGGCTACCGGTGGTGCTGCGGCGCTATTGGCTCAAACAGTGCTTCAGGCAAAAATAGTGGCTTATCCCGAGTTAGGACCGGAAGCAATTCACCGCTTAACGGTAAAAGATTTTCCGGTCATAGTGATTAATGATGCTTATGGTAATGATTTATATGAAATAGGGCGCCAGAAATATTGCCGGCAAACAGATTTTAAGTGAGGAGTGGGATAATGGATTCAGGAACAGAAAAGTTAAAGCTGGCACAAAAACCGGCTGAGGATGCTTTACGGCTCCATCCTTTTTACCGGGGAAAAATTGAAGTAAGTGTAAAATGCAGCGTTAAAACTCTGCAAGATTTCGCGGTTTGGTATTCTCCCGGTGTGGCTGCTCCCTGTAAAGCCATCTCTTTAAACAAAAATCTTGTTTATGAGTATACGAATAAAGGCAATTTTGTGGCAGTTGTTTCTGATGGCACACGAGTATTGGGTTTAGGAGATATAGGGGCAGAAGCATCGTTGCCGGTCATGGAGGGTAAAGCCCTGCTTTTTAAATATTTAGGTGGCATAGACGCTTTTCCTATTTGTGTGGATACCAAGGACCCAGATAAATTAATAGAATTTGTCAAAATGCTGCAGCCTTCTTTTGGTGGTATTAATCTAGAGGATATTGCCAGTCCCAAGTGTTTCTATATACTTGAACGACTGCGGCAGGAATGCCAAATCCCCGTCTGGCATGATGATCAACAGGGCACAGCTACTGTGGTGCTGGCCGGCCTGATTAACGCTCTGCGCTATGTAAAAAAAGATCTTAAGGACGTAAAAATAGCCATTATAGGGGCAGGTGCCGCCAATGTCTGCATTACCAATTTAATCGTTGCTGCCGGAGTTGACCCAGGTAAAATTTGTGTTGTTGACAGTCAGGGAATATTACACCGCGAAAGAGCTGCCGTTTTAAAGGAACAAAATCCGGAAAAATACCAACTAGCCCTAAAAACAAATGCCCAAAACCGTCAAGGCGGAATAGCAGAAGCTATGCAGGGAAGTGATGTCGTGATAGCCCTCTCTCAGCCCGGTCCTGGTGTTATTGATCCCCAATGGATTAAGAAAATGGCTCATGACCCTATTTGCTTTTTTTGTGCAAATCCGACACCGGAGATGTGGCCATGGGAGGCTAAAGAGGCAGGAGCAGCAATTGTGGCTACAGGACGTTCAGATTTCCCTAACCAGATTAATAATTCCATCTGTTTCCCCGGGATTTTCCGAGGTGTGCTGGATGTACAGGCGACCGGGATTACTGATGAAATGTGTTTAGCGGCTGCTTATACAATTGCCGACGTAGGGGCTGAAGAAGGGATAAATCCGGAACAGTTACTGCCCACAATGGATAATCCGGATGTTTTTATCCGTCAGGCTGTCAGTGTCGGGCTTAAAGCCATAGAACTAGGGATGGCGCGCCGTAAATGCACAAGAGAGGAACTGCAGGCAAAAGCTAAAGAAGCTATTACCCGTGCTCAACGTATAACACAGTTGTTAATGAAAGAGGGGATAATTTTACCTGTACCTTATTAAAGAAAATGTAATACTTTCGTAAGTAACAAAAATTCTCCGTTTATTATAATTATAGTAGTAGCTGCTTCTAGAATTTCTCCTGTACAGTCTCTTTGTTGCTACTATAATGTATAATGCGGGGGTTTTTTATTTTGCCGGAATTGAATAAATGGGGAGGTTGACATGAATGGGAAGAATTACTGCTAAGACTGAGAAGATTTTTAATCCCACCGAAGATTTTCGCCAGGAAGCGCAGTTGAAAAGTCGCGCGGAATATGATGTCATGTACGACCGCTCCATTAAAGACCCGGAAAGCTTTTGGGCCGAGATGGCTGCACAGCTGGATTGGTTTCAAAAATGGGAGCAGGTCATGGATTATGATTTTATTAATGCCCAGATTACCTGGTTCCGGGGCGGGAAAATTAATGTTTCTTACAACTGTTTAGACCGGCAAATAAAGACTGCACGCAAGAACAAAGCTGCGATTATTTGGGAGGGTGATGGCGGAGAAAGCAAGATCTACACTTACCAGCAGCTGTACAGAGAAGTAAATCGCTTCGCCAACGTATTAAAGAAAAAAGGTGTGCGTAAAGGGGATCGCGTAGCAATTTACTTGCAGATGATTCCCCAATTAGCTATTGCCATGTTGGCATGTACACGCATCGGCGCGGTGCACAGTATTGTTTTTGGTGGTTTTAGTGCCGAAGCTTTGCGTGAGAGGATTAATGATAGTCAGTGCAAAGTGTTAATTACGGCAGATGCAGGCTATCGGGGCGGAAAGATTACCCCCTTAAAAGAAACTGCAGATCAGGCACTGACTGCCTGCCCCAGCGTTGAACATGTAATTGTTTGCCGTCGAACCGGTACCGATGTTAATATGATTGCCGGTCGTGACAGCTGGTGGGAAGAAGAAATGCAGTCATCAGATATCGGTAACTTTTGTGAACCTGCCGTAATGGATGCAGAAGATCCCCTCTTTATTCTTTATACCAGCGGCAGTACTGGCAAGCCAAAGGGGGTAGTGCATACTACCGGAGGCTACCTTACCTATGCCACCACAACTTACCGGTATATTTTCGACATAAAAGAAACGGATACTTACTGGTGTACTGCTGATATTGGCTGGATTACAGGACACAGCTATATTGTTTATGGACCTTTGTCTTTAGGGGCAACTACAGTTATGTTTGAAGGTGTGCCCAATTACCCGCAACCAGACCGCTTCTGGCAGATTGTGGAGAAATATCAGGTTAATATTTTTTATACTGCTCCCACAGCTATTCGTGCTATGATGCGGGACGGTGAAGAATGGCCGCAAAGGCATGACTTAAGCAGCCTGCGTCTGCTAGGTTCCGTTGGCGAGCCTATTAATCCGGAAACCTGGTTATGGTACTATCGTGTTATTGGTCAGGAACGTTGCCCTATTGTTGATACATGGTGGCAAACAGAAACGGGCGGTATCATGATATCGCCTTTGCCTGGTGCTATTGCGACAAAACCGGGCTCAGCAACACTGCCTTTTTTCGGCATTGAGCCACTAGTTATCCGGCAGGACGGAAGTGAAGCTGATGTTAATGAAGAAGGATATTTGGTGATAAAGCGCGCATGGCCAGGGATTTTGCGCACAGTGTACGGAGACCACGAACGCTTTAAGAGTACCTATTTCTCCCAGTACCCAGGTTTTTATTTTACAGGCGATGGCGCTTACAGAGATGAAGATGGTTATTTCTGGTTAACAGGGAGAGTTGATGATATTATTAATGTTTCAGGGCATCGCATTGGCACGGCTGAAGTAGAAAGTGCCTTAGTTGCTCATGAAGCTGTGGCCGAAGCTGCTGTGGTAGGTTATCCTCACCCTATAAAAGGTGAAGCCATTTATGCTTATGTTATTCTGCGGCAAAATTATACAGCCAGTGAAGAATTGCGAACTTCCCTAATAAAGCTGGTGAGGGAGATAATTGGTCCCATTGCTAAACCTGACAATATTCAATTTTGCCAAGGCTTGCCAAAAACCCGTAGCGGTAAGATTATGAGGCGGATTTTACGTAAAATTGCCTGTGGAGAAATAAATAGCCTTGGTGATACTTCAACACTTGCTGAGCCTGAATTGGTAAAGACGCTGCTTGCAGAGCGTGTCAGTTAAAATAGAGTTTCCTGCCCGTGGCTGCTGCTGCGGGCGTCTTTCTATATGCAGAGAAATATATTTTTATTTTTACATCTAGTAGACAAGAAGTTCTTAGTAATGGAAAATCTATTTAGAAAGTGATAAGATAGTGCAAGATGAATTCTGTGGAGGGAAAACATGAAACTACCGAAATGGGTTATCCGGCGATTATGTCGCGCGATAGTGGAATTTAAGCTTTTAGAGCCGGGTGATCGCGTCTTAGTAGGGCTTTCAGGGGGGAAAGATTCTTCCTTTCTTTTGGCAGGTCTAAAAGTGCTGCAGAAACATACACCATTTCCTTTTACTGTGGCAGCTCTGCATGTAGATCAAGGCTTCCCGGAGATGGTTGATTTATTACCACTAAAGAAATTTTGTGCAGAATTGGAGGTGCCGCTGACAATTTTGCCAACTTCCATCTATCAGGTGGCCTTCTCCGAAACTGGAGAAAACCCTTGCGCCCGTTGTGCATATTTTAGAAGGGGTTTTGTTAATAATTTTGCCCGTGAGCATAAATATAATAAAGTAGCTTTAGCTCATCATCTTGATGATGCTGTAGAAACATTTTTGATGTCGCAATTGTATGCTGGCCAGTTAAAAACATTTCAACCCAAAAGTTACTTGAGTCGTACCGGAGTAACAATAATCCGCCCTTTAGTCTACTTTCGTGAAAAAGAAATAATAGAGGCTCTGCACTTATTACAGTATGAGCCCATTAATACACCCTGTCCTTATGCCGGGCACTCCATGCGCGCAGAAATCAAAGCATTAATTCAACAATTAGAGCAAAAAAACAGCCGCATTTTTGCTAATTTGGTTGCTGCTATGCGTGGCAGTGCAGAACAGAATTTTTGGCCAACACCTCTTAATAAAAGTGAATTTAAAACACTGATGTCTAAATTCTGGCACGGAGAGCAGAAAAGGAGGAAAGATAATGACATACCGGACACTTGCTCCTGAAGAACTGCGTTTAGTATGTGATCCTGAGCAATTTGAATTTGAGACCACTGAAGATGTACCACCTTTGGAAGGTATTATTGGACAGGAAAGAGCAGTGCGGGCTATGGAGTTTGGCTTAGCTATAAAAAGGTATGGTTATAATATCTTCATGACAGGCCAGACAGGAACTGGTAAAAGTTCCTATGCGCAGACTTTAGCGAAAGAAGTTGCTGCTACCGAAGAAGTTCCCGATGATTGGTGCTATGTTTATAATTTTGAGGACCCTAGTCACCCTGTTGCTTTGCGCCTGCCTGCGGGAAAAGGTTCACAGTTTGCTAAGCATATGGAAGATTTGGTGGAGACATTAAAAATAGAAATCCCCAAGGCTTTTGATGCTGATGATTATGAAAGACAAAAAGCAGAAATTTATCGTGCTTTTCAGGAAATCAGAGCTAAACTTTTTGAGGAACTAACCGCGATGGCAGAGGAAATGGGCTTTGTTCTCAAAAGATCCAGCAGCGGCTTTGTTAGTGTACCCATTGTGGACGGCGAAGAGGTAGCTACTGAAGACATTGACAAACTTCCGGAAGATCTAAAAGAGGAATTGGAGAGGAAGTCAAGTGAGCTGCAATTTAATGCTCTGCATGTAATGCGCCGCATCCAGGCAGCAGAACGTGAAATGAAGGATAAAGTTAAAGAACTTGAAAATAGAATCGGCCTTTTTGCTGTAGGTTATTTGATCGATGAATTAAAGGAAAGATACAGTCAGGAGCAAGCAGTTGTTGATTATTTGCAGGCTGTGCAAAAGGATATTTTAGAGAATCTAGATGATTTCCGTCAAACGGATGAGGACAGTATACCCCTGCCCTGGATGCGCCGGAAGGAAGAAGCAGGCTATAAGTACCAGGTAAACTTAGTCGTTGATAATAAGGAAACTATTGGTGCTCCCGTTATTATTGAAACTAATCCCACTTACTATAATTTAGTGGGGCGTGTAGAATATGAGAATAAATTTGGCATGGTTACCACCGATTATACTATGATTAAGGCAGGTTCTTTGTTAAAGGCTAATGGAGGCTACCTTATTATCCAGGCCATTGACGTACTGTCTAACCCTGGCGCATGGGAAGGGCTGAAGCGTGTTTTAAAAAACCGGGAAGCTTGTTTAGAAAACCTAGGTGAACAATTTGGCTTGTTGGCCATGTCTTCATTAAAACCCCAGCCAATTCCCATTAATGTAAAGGTAGTATTGGTTGGTAATCCATATCTTTATCAGGTTTTATATCATTATGACGAAGATTTTCGTAAACTATTTAAAATTAAAGCTGATTTTGATATAGAAATGGACGTCAGCCGTGAAAAAATGACTCAGATGGCTGCTTTTATTGCCAGTTACTCTCAGCGGGAAGGTGTACGCCCATTTGATCGTGCAGCTGTGGCACGGCTCGTTGAGTATAGTGCTCGCTTAGCTGAACATCAGGAAAAGTTAAGTACACGTTTTAATGAAATTGCAGAAATTATTTATGAAGCTGATACCTGGGCTGGCTTAATGGGCGAAGGGGTTGTCTGTAGTGAGCACGTTAAACGTGCCATCGAAGAAAAAATATATCGCTCCGATACATATGAGCAAAAGTTGCAGGAACTAATTGCTGAGGGTACTATTCTTTTATCGGTCGACGGTGCAAAAGTAGGGCAAATTAACGGTCTTTCCGTTTTAAACAGCGGTGATTATGTCTTTGGACGACCTTCCCGCGTAACGGCAGTTACTTTTTTGGGACGTGAAGGCATCATCAACATAGAACGCGAAACTAAAATGAGCGGACGCATCCACGATAAAGGCTTACTAATACTTTCAGGTTATTTGGCAGCTAAGTTTGCGCAGAAAATACCCCTTTCCCTTTCTGCCAGTATTACTTTTGAACAAATGTACGGCGAGATTGATGGAGACAGCGCTTCTAGTACAGAACTGTATGCCATACTTTCCAGTTTGGCAGAGCTGCCGCTGCGGCAGGATATTGCTGTCACCGGTTCTGTTAATCAATATGGAGAAATACAGCCTATTGGCGGTGTAACTCATAAAATAGAAGGATTTTATAAGGTTTGTAAGTTGAACGGTTTAACTGGTAAGCAGGGTGTAATAATCCCAGTGCAAAATATTAAAAACCTTAATCTTCAAGACGAAATAATTGAGGCCGTTAGGGCTGGTAAATTTCATATTTATGCTGTTTCTACCATTGAAGAAGGGATAGAAATTTTAACGGGAATGCCGGCCGGTTCCCCGGATGAAGAAGGTAACTTCAAGCCTGATACTGTTTTTGGCCGTGTTGCTGCTAAACTGGAAGAATATAATAAATTACTGCAGCTGGCAAAAGGTGATGAAAGCGAGGAAGAGTAAAAGATATTTACTTGAATATTCCAGTTTCATCCGCTAAAATGAGAACACAAGCTATTGGAAGGACTGTAACTTTTGCAAGTAACTGTAGAAGAATTTATTAACAATCAAACCCGTTATCAACTGATTGACGTTCGTTCGCCCAAAGAATATGGGCAGGCACATATTCCCGGTGCCGTAAATGTACCATTATTAAATGACGAGGAGCGAGTTATAGTCGGAACTGTTTATAGAAATGAAGGGGCCGACCGTGCAAAGCAGGTCGGTCTTTCCCTCATTGCTCCCCGTTTACCGCAAATGGTTGCCCAAATTCTTCAGCAGGCTGAGGAAAAAGAGATACTAATTTATTGCTGGCGCGGTGGAACACGCAGCCGTAGTGTTTGTTACATCTTAAAAGCACTTAACTATTCTGCCTGGCAGTTGATTGGCGGGTATAAGGCTTTTCGCCGTTATATCTATAATTTTTTAGAGAAAGTGCAATTGCCCATGCCGGTTTTTGTTTTAAATGGTTTGACCGGGGTGGGAAAGACACGTATAATTAAGCTTTTACAACTACAGAATATTCCTGCCCTGGATTTAGAAGGCATGGCTAATCACCGCGGTTCTGCTTTTGGTGCAGTAGGTTTGGGACAAGCACGCAGTCAAAAAGATTTTGAAGCTATCTTGGCTTTAGAGCTTATAAGACAGCAAAATACACCATATTTAATAGTTGAGGGTGAAGGGAAAAGAATTGGGCGTGTAAAATTACCAGATTTCCTTTACCAAGCCATGTCTAGAGGGCCTCATATACTATTAGAGGCAGATCTTGATATACGGGTGGCACGGATAGTGGAAGAATACAAGGGAAAAACTGAACATTATGATGAGTTAGCTGCTGCAGTAAGAATGCTGCAGAAAAAGTTGGGCCAGGAAAAAACAAACAACTTGGTTTTTTTAATAAATAACAAAAAGCTTCATGAGGCAGCAAGAATTCTTTGCACCGACTATTATGATAAGTATTACAATGATTCCCGTAAGCAGAAAGAAGAGTACATTGCCGTCATAAATGTTAATGAACTTAACGCGGGTGCACTGCAGGTCAAATCCGTGATTGCAGATTACCTGGCTAAAAACTAACAGGATTGACGGGAGGGGTAACCACCATGCATGTAGTTTTAGTTGAACCGGAAATACCACCTAATACCGGTAATATTGCCCGAACCTGCGCTGTTACTGGCACTACTTTACATCTTGTGGAACCATTAGGCTTTTCCCTTGATGAGAAACATCTAAAAAGGGCAGGGCTTGATTACTGGCAGCATTTAAATTTAGTACTTCACCCTAACCTTGAAAGTTTTCTCGCTACTGCTGCTGAAAAGTCATGCTGGTTTCTTACTACCAAGGGAAAAAGATCTTATGTCGATGTTTCTTATCAGCCAGATGACTTTTTACTTTTTGGTAAGGAAACAGCCGGACTGCCAGATTGGTTGCTGCAAAAATATCCCGAGCGGTGTCTGCGTATTCCCATGGGAAAAACAATTCGTTCATTAAACCTCTCAAATTCAGTGGCTGTAGTTTTGTATGAAGCTTTGCGGCAGCAGAGCTTTCCCGACTTGCTTTAACCAAAGCTAGCGTTAACACTTGACTTTTTGCCGCGAAGTGATAGTTTAATTATATAGCCTCCCAAGGGGGAGGGGAGGGATAATTTTGAGGGGACAGAAAAAGGATAATACGCTTCGTCGTTTAAAAACAGCAGTTGGTCATTTAAAAGCTGTGGAGCGCATGGTGCAGGAAGATAAATACTGTGCCGACATACTTTTGCAGCTGCAGGCAGTAATTTCGTCTTTAGAAAAGGTTAGTAATATTATTCTTGAAAATCATTTGGAAACTTGTTTGCGTGCAGCTATGCGCCGCGGAGAAGAAGAAGAAGTGATTGCGGAGCTGAAGACATTTCTAAAATACAAAAACTAGCGGGAAATATATTATTCTCACCTAGGAGGATGATAAAATGTCAAAGACAGTTGTGCTTTCTATTGGCGGAATGTCCTGTAATCATTGTAAAATGAGAGTAGAAAAAGCTTTAGGTGCATTGACAGGTGTGGAAAGTGCGGTTGTAGACTTGGCTGCCGGGCAGGCAGAAGTTAAGTATGATCCAGACAAAATCAGTGAAAAAGATCTCCAGGCTGCCGTTATTGACGCAGGTTACGATGTTAAATAATGATGAAGCGGCTGAGATAAAACTCAAGTAAATAAAAAATAGCGTGGTGTTTAGAAGCATCACGCTATTTTTTATCACATTGTTAATAGAACCGCTATTTATTTTTAAATTTCTTTAGGAATTTTAGTCCGGCAGCTTTATATTTAACTTTCAGTGCCGGTAATCCACAATCATCACGGGTGGGCAGTTTAAAATCTTCCCGAAAATAATAATGGTGCAGGATTACTTTTAGTGTAGCAGTCACGGGGAGAGCGAGAAGAACACCCAGGAAACCAAAGAGCTGACCGCCAATTAACAAGCTCATAATCACGGAAAAAGGCATTAAATCTACGGCTCTACCCAAGAGGAGGGGGCTTAATATAAAGGCGTCTATAGATTCGATCAGCACATAAAGGGCGACAATTAAGAGAGGGTGGGGCGTACTGGGGGTAAAGGCCAGAAGCACAGCCGGTATTCCTGCCAGATAGGGCCCTACATAGGCAATAATGTTTAGTAGCCCTGCCAGAATGCCGAGCATAAAGGAAAATGGCATACCGACAGCTCTTAGGGAGATGCCGGTCAGGAGACCGACAATGAAACAGCGAAGCAGATTGCCGCGCAGATATTCTCCAACCTTACAATCAATAATTTCGATAATCAGATTAACTTCTTTTTGCCACTTTTCCGGAAAGATGCGAATTATGCCATGTTTAATAGACGCTAAATCTTTTAATAAGTAAAAAACTAAAAAAAGTACAATTGCTGTTTCTGAGAGGCGGGAAAAGATATTTCCGGAAATATTTGTCAAGGTAGCTACAGTAGATTGCAGTGTACGTGGTATGTCCTGCAACAACTGCAGCAGTGCCTGTTCTAAGCTTTCGTTGTTTATGTAAGTATCAAGTTGTGTAATAACATTTGTAAAAAGAGCTCTATAGTCTGTGGCCAAGTAACGTGCCAAGGTTCCCATTTCTGAAATAACGGTCGGAACAAGCAAATAAAAAAATAGTAATACAGAGAATAAAAAAAATATAAAAACCAGCAAAACGGATAGTGTGTGAGGAAAACCTTTCTTGGTTAAAAAATCAGACAAGGGCGATAAACTGTAAACAATTAGAGTAGCCAAGATAACAAGATTAATAATCCAAGAGATTTTTTGCAATACGAACAGTGCTGCAAAAATTGCCAGCAATAGAAAAATAATGCGTAGTGCTAATAGCCAATTATTGGTAAAATTATTTCCTTCATTCACTGACATCCCTCCATATTGTAACCATTATAACGTTTTGCCGGGCGCCAGACAATAGTGTACTATTTAAAGAAAATAATGCGTATAGTAAAGGGGAGGGAGAGACTGGTGTATATGTTAAAGTTGGTACTTAGCTGTGTTCTGCTGGCGCTCGGCATGGTTATCTTGCCGCCGCTGACGGGCACAGGCACCGGCAGTATGGTATCACGTTTATGGTTTGCTTTTGCGTTGCTGATTTTTTTTAGCCATTATACTTACCATCATCAGCAGCTGTTAAAAATGGAAAGAAAGAAAAAAAGTGCTGCGACTATTCGCCATGCTGCTCGTCGGCAGCTTCGTAGTCCAGCAGGAATGTAGTTTTTTCGGCAACAATTATTGTTTTTAAATGGAGACGGTATTTATCACCACCAACTTCTATCAGACGTTGATCCAACAAGTGCCTTATTAAAGTATGGGGCACTTGTTTTACTTCTGTACCTATAATGGCTTGTGCCAGCTCAATAACAGCCTTGCGCAATTCAATTTCTAAAAGGGGTTCTTTTTGTCCGTTAAGAAAAATGACTTCAATTTCGCGGACAAGCAGTTTATTTTGCTGTTGCTGTGCAGTTATTTTCAGACGTTCAGTTGCTTCGTAAAGTTCAACTTTAAGTTTCTCCCTCTCCAGAAACAGTTGGTCAATTTTTTTGGTGAGGAAAAGATTCATGAGAGTAGCGCCTAAAATTACGCCCGCCAAAAGTGCGGCCATCTTTTTTTTCACCTGATTTTACCGCCCGTTAGGTGTATAATGATTAAATAACCGG
>JAAZJT010000147.1 GCA_012800215.1 Bacillota bacterium
AGCTTTTACTTTGTTTGCCCGGAGGTAAATCCAACCATCTTAATTGGTTCCAATGTTTCACTATCAACTAAAAAGGCTTCCCAATAGTTAAAAGTATCTCCTAAAAAGACAATGTAGTCTTCGCCATACTGTACATAGTCACCGTCTTCTATACGGTTATCGCTGTATTTGGGCCAGGCACTAACCTCTGCTAAGGGTTGGATTGCATAAAAGTCGGTATTTATGTGATCTTTGTATGGATGACTGCTCTTTTTTAGCTGAGCATAAAGTCCTTTTACAAGCTGTTCCGCTTTTTCTGTCGATATATTCTCCGGAATTAGAACCTGCTGATTACCTTGTGGACGAGGGTAAATATAAGGCTGGTTTTCTTCCAGTACAAATAAATCGTTTGTCTCTATATTATAGATAGCAGCTATATCATCATTTACTGTTTCTTCGTTTAAATCATCAATCATCAGCAAAAACCATGGTTTTTGAGGAGCACATAATAGCTGAAAACCTTGGTCAAATATCTTTGCTGTCAGATCTCCATAACCTTTTTCTTTCGCCAAATGTAAAATTTTATGTGTATGGTCCGCCAAAGCGTTAATTAAAGTATCTTCATGCTCCTGGTTAAATTTGCTGTAATCAACACCAGGCGCAGGCATACTAAACTCGCCCGTTTTGGTTATTTTTTCATCTACCTTGTAGCTATGGACAGTAATTTCTCCCTTACCATCTGCCTGTACAGCAGATATATCCCAAAATGTCAGATCAAAAACGGGTTCTTTCTTATTTAAGGCTTCAGCGGAAGGATAAGTATAGGCTCCATAAATAAATGTTAACTCCATGTCTTTTTCTTGTTCTTTAACAGCCTGAACAGGCTCTGCCATCGTTAGTACCTGCTCATTCTCACACTCAACCCCAAGCATTTTAATTGTTTTTAGGTTGTCTTTCCTCACAGAAAAGGCTTCCCAGTCTCCCAGAGTGTCTCCTAATATAACTATATAATAGTTATTGGTATAATCTGGTCGAAAAAGAGAATAAAAATTACTATTGGTATAAATTTCGTACCTATAAAAATCCACGGAATTCCAAACCACAAAAAGGTTAGTATCAATAGTGTTCTTATAAGGGTGGTCACTTGCGGCAAGTAATTCACACACACCGGTTTTTACTTTCTCTATGTCTTCTTCAGACATCTTCTTGGGGTACTGATATAGTTTATCATCCTGAATGCGGGGGAATATATAGGGCTTATTCTCTTTAGGTACAAATAACTCATTTGTTTCTGTATTATAAGCCGCAGCTAAAACATCTATCTGATTAGAGGGATTATGTACGGTTAGCACATACCAGGGAAGTAAATATTCCCCATATGACTCAAATGGCCCACCTTTTAGCTGCAGCCCTTTAGCAAATACATCTGCTGCAATATCTCCATGCCCTGCTTTTTTGACCATATCTACTATTTCATGAATTCTGTCAGAGTGCATGCCAAATAATTTTTCTTCATAAGCAGGTTCTATTGTTGAGTCAATATCAATTTGTTCTGAAACCCAGCTAAGAGGATAATTATAAGATGCTTTTTGTAGTATCTCATTACCATCTATCCGATAACTACGGGCAATAATTTCGTTGTCTGTAGTTTCACCCCACCCTTTTACTTCGTAGGCAGGCAGCTTTTTTTTATAAGCATCCTCCGACGTATAAACATAAACTCCACTCGTAAGGGCAAAATCTTGCTCATATCTTTCTTTCATTGCTTTAACAGCATCTTCCATAGACAATACATTCTCATTTGCAGAGTTATCCCCGCAACTAATAAGTAGTAACAATGATAAAATCAGAAGAAATACACCTGTCCTTCTAATCATAATCTTGATCACTCCTTTAACTTATTCTAATGTTTGCATATTAACATGTTTTTTAAATGTTATTTAAAAAACGAGGTAACTAATGCTGGAAAAGAGGCCTATCCGTTTAGATCTATGTATAGTCGTTATCTGCATAAGTTATAAGCGTCTACATGGGAATATTTTAATCATCTAAACTTTGATTAGACATTGCATTGGAATTACTATGTCAAGGCCGGAACAAAAGTTCCTAAAATCGCCGGTTTAAAAGTTCCGTTTTTAGCCGGATTGTTAACCACATCCCTGAGAAACTTTAAGACGTATTCACCTCCTTGTTAGGGGGTACTGGGGAT
>JAAZJT010000148.1 GCA_012800215.1 Bacillota bacterium
CTTATCCAGAGTGGTGGAGGGACTGGCCCTGTGAAACCCGGCAACCGGACAGCTGTTACGGTGCTAATTCCAGCAGATATAATTCTGGAAGATGAGAGTCGTGCTTGCGATATCTCTTTCTTTCGGAAAGAGTTTTTTATTTACTTAAAAGGTTTATGTTTGCAGAAATCAGATTAGGGAGGATGAGCAATGTCACAATTGCGCAGCATTAAAGAAATTAACGAAAAGATTAGTAAAGGGCAAGCTGTGGTAGCTACGGCGGAAGAAGTTTTATCCATTGTGGCTGAGCAGGGAGTAGAAGAAGCTGCCCGCCGGGTTGATGTTGTTACCACAGGTACCTTTGGGCCCATGTGCTCTAGCGGAGCTTTTCTTAATTTGGGGCATACAACACCGCGGATGCGTATGACAAAGGTTTATCTTAACGGAGTAAATGCTTATGCCGGTATCGCTGCTGTTGATGTTTACTTAGGGGCGACGGAGATTCCTGAAACAGATCCGGCTAATACAAATTTCCCTGGAGATTTTAATTATGGCGGTGCCCATGTTATAGAAGACCTGGTGGCGGGTAAGAAAGTCCGTTTGGAGGCCCTTTCCTACGGTACTAACTGTTACCCACGCAGGAAGCTGGAGACATATATTACACTTGACGATATTAATGAAGCTTATCTTTTTAACCCACGTAACTGTTACCAAAATTATAATGTGGCTGTTAATTTGTCGGAACGTACAATTTATACCTATATGGGCATTTTAAAGCCGGAACTGGGTAATGCCACTTATTCCAGTGCCGGACAATTATCACCGCTTTTAAATGATCCTTACTACAGAACAATTGGAGTGGGGACAAAAATATTTTTAGGCGGAGGCATCGGTTATGTGGCCTGGCAGGGTACACAGCATAATCCATGTGTGCAGCGCAGTGCCAATGGCGTTCCCCGGGAAGGAGCGGGAACTTTGGCGCTGATAGGCGATTTGAAACAAATGAAGGCAAAATATTTGCGGGGAGTTAGCTTTTTGGGTTATGGTGTATCTATGCAGGTGGGAGTAGGTATACCGATTCCGATTTTAGATGTAGAGACAATGCGCTACGCCACTGTAAAGGATGAAGATATTGTGGCGCAGGTTGTTGATTATGGGGAAGCTTATCCGCAAGGCAGTGGCGGCAGCCTGGGAGAGGTGACTTACGCGGAATTAAAATCAGGTAAGATAATTGTTCAGGGCAGGGAAGTACCCACAGCGCCCCTTTCCAGTTATCCGAAAGCTTTAGAAATTGCACAGCTGCTTAAGCACTGGATTGAAAAAGGTGAGTTTACTCTCGCAGAGCCGGTAGCAACTTTGCCGTCTGCTGATTCCTCTATTAAAATGCATAAATTAACAGAAAAAGGGGGCAACACTAATGATTAAAAGCAAAGTAGTGCTGCGTTTTCCTGCTTCAGTGGTGGAACAGCCCTTCATTTATACCTTGATTAAGGAATATAACATCATTGCTAATATACTTAAAGCTAATATCAACCCGCGTAAAGAAGGCAATATGGTTGTGGAACTTAAAGCTGCAGAGAGCGATTTCAAAGCAGGTATAGAATTTTTACAGGAGCGCGGTGTAATGGTGCTGCCTTTGGAGCGGCAGATTGTCTGGTGGGAAGACCGCTGTACGCAGTGTGGTTTCTGTACAGCAATCTGCCCGACTGACGCCTTATGGATGGAAAGGCCGAAAATGACGGTATCGTTTTGCAGTGAAAAGTGTATTGTCTGTGAACAATGCCTGAAGGCTTGTCCTGCCCGCGCTATGGAAGCACTATATCAGGCTGAGGAGTAGGTAAAACATGCCGGATCATTCGCGCCGTCACTATAGAAAGTGTATGCAGCCTGCAGGTTTTGTCAGCTTTAATTGCAAAATTAAGGAGACAGATTTACAAATTGCAGTGGATGAAAAAAGTTACTACCCGCAGCTTGAGGCATTAGTTGAAAAACGTATTCTGGCTTACCGTTTGCAATTGGAACAATATATTGTTCAGGATCCCCTTTTTGCTGAGACTTTACAGCCACATTTAGTACCACTGCAGGCACCGCTTATAGTGTTGGCCATGACACGGGCAGCAAACCAGGCTGAAGTGGGGCCAATGGCCGCAGTGGCGGGAGCAGTGGCAGAATTTGTGGGGCGTGATTTATTAGCTGCTGTGGATGAAGTGATAGTAGAGAACGGAGGAGATATTTTTCTCGCGGTGAAGAAAAAAACTAAAGTTGCCGTTTACGCGGGAAATTCACCTTTAAGCAACCGTTTGGCCATAGAAGTGCCGCCGCAAAAAAACGGCTTTGGTATTTGTACCTCGTCGGGAACAGTGGGGCCATCATTTAGTTTTGGTCGTGCCGATGCAGCTGTTATTGTTTCTTCCTCTGCAGTGTTGGCAGATGCTGTAGCTACGGCTGCAGCAAATCGTGTGCAGACAAGTGAGGATTTGCAAAATGCGCTGCAATTTGCCCGTCAAGTCCCCGGAGTTTCCGGCATCTTGCTGATTAAAGATGATAAACTTGCTGCCTGGGGGCAGCTTAAGCTTGTTTCCCTTTAACTTATTTGCGGTAAAACAGCAGTAAAATGGTAACCATTAATTCTTGATTTTATAGCTTTTTTAGACTATAATACTTAATGCACGCCGGCATAGCTCAATCGGTAGAGCAGCTGAATCGTAATCAGCATGTTGGGGGTTCAAGTCCTCTTGCCGGCTCCAACTAAAAAATACCATGTTTAAAGGGCTCACAGCGATTTGCTGTGAGCCCTGATTTATTATCTGTATGCACTAGGAGATAAAATTACTAAAGATATAAAATTATTAATAAAAAATTAATTTGGTAGAACATTCTATAGTATTTTATTAATTTTCACTAGACAAATATGCATACGTATGCTAATATTGTAATAGTTAAGACATTACTTACATGTATATACAAGTACATGATAAGTGAAACGCTTAAAATTGGCAAAACTGAATACGTTAAATATTCTGATGAATAGGGAAATATAGAATTGGTTACAATGAATAGCAGGAATATTAAAGGAGGGGAACATAAAGATGGCAAGTTATGCTTACAATCTTAATGCAGTACGTGAAAGCTTGCTGCGGGAGTACATGGCAGCATCAGGAGAAAATAAAGTTGAACTTCTGACTAAAATCATGGAAATTGATGAAGAAATTGAAAGTGCGAATAAGTAATTAAATTAATGAGGCTGGCCTTTTATGCCAGCCCTTTTTAAGATAAAGTTACTGTTTCTCCCGGTGCCAGAATAATACAGTGGCTGGGAGTGTTTTTTGTTACCTTTTCTGCAAACTCATGCGGGTCTGCTTTGATGAGTGGCCAGGTATTATAATGAAAAGGTATAATTGTTTTAGCATTTATTAGTTTTGCTGCATAGACAGCATCATCAATATCCATAGTGTAATAGCCGCCGATAGGCAGTAAGAGCAGATCAATTTTTTCGATAGCGCCATACAGTTTTAAATCGCCAAAGAGACTGGTATCCCCTGTGAAATACAGAGTAAAACCATCTAAGTCTACTATAAAACCACATGCTTCGCTGCCAATACCGGCATGATGTAGAGCTTTTGTTGTGCGGACAAAGCCAAAGTCAAAATAATGTTTTACGCCAATATTCATGGCATGTTCCTTAACTTGATGTTTCTTACATTCTGCTGCCAGGTCCATTGTTGTGATAATGGTGGCACCGGTTCGCTTTGCAATATCAAGGGCATCGCCGAGGTGATCGTAATGCCCGTGAGAGACAAGAATATAATCGGGCTGAAGTTCATCTGCGGACACGGCTGCTTGAGGGTTGTCAGTAAGGAAGGGATCAAAAAGTAACTTTTGCCCATTATGTTCCACTTGAAAACAGGCGTGACCGAAAAAACTTATTTTCGGCATGTAAAATCCTCCTAATTACTAATATTACCCATATTATACTATATCTTACGTGCATTTAAAAGTTAGCGGCGGTGACAGTATAAGCATGGGTTATATAGTTTTTTTAAGATTATGTTTATCGACATAAAGCGCTCTGTGAAGTAAACTATAAATAATGAGAGCATAAGGAGGAATGATCAATGCAGCAATTTGATGTGGCAATTATTGGCTGTGGTCCGGCTGGGTTATCGGCGGCTATAAATGTAAAGGCACAAAACCGTACAGTATTATTGGTAGGACCAAAAATTTGTAGCCTTTCTTTACATAAAGCACATCAGGTTAATAATTACTTAGGATTTTATGGACTTTCAGGGGAGGAGCTGCGTCAGCAGTTTCTGAAACATATTGAAGCAGCGGGAATTGAAATTACAAACATTACCGTTTCCGGTATTTACCCAATGGGAAAGGTTTTTCAGCTGCAAATCCGTGATGATTTTGTAGAAGCAAAGGCAATTATCCTTACAACCGGTGTTACCGCAAGTAAAGTCTTGCCGGGAGAAGATTCCTTTCTGGGCAAAGGAGTTTCTTACTGTGCTGCATGTGATGCCATGTTTTATCGGGATAAAACAATTGTGGTCAGCAGTGATTCGGCAGAGCATGAAGATGAAGTCAGATTATTAACGGAAGTTGCGGCGAAAGTTTACTACTTGCCGCAGTATGAAGTAAAAATGAACTTGCCTGACAATGTGGAGGTACTGGATAGTAAGATTAAGAAGTTAAAAGGTTCAGACCGCCTTGAAGTTGTGGAGCTGCAAAATGGGCAGGAATTAACAGTGGATGGTGTTTTCCTCCTGAAAGAACAATTGCCGCCAACACAGATTGTTCCCGGACTGCAGCTGGAAGACAAACATATAAAGGTTGATGAAAAAATGGCGACCAATATACCTGGTGTCTTTGCCGCCGGTGATGTAACAGGAAGACCATATCAGGTGGCTAAAGCGGTGGGACAAGGGCAAATTGCCGCTTTTAGTGCTGTAGCTTGGGTGCAGAATTAGAGCCATGGAAACAGTAGGGGAATTTTATTAGCAAGGGGAAGGGTGAATTGAGTGGAGTTGACTGTGGCAGATTTGCGTAAAGCCTTTTTGCAGGCAGGTTACATTACCAACGAAGAAGTGCTGCTGACAGTTTTTTTGGCCCTGCAGTTAGAAAAACCTCTTTTAGTTGAAGGTGAACCAGGCGTAGGAAAAACAGAACTGGCAAAAGTATTGGCCACTGCTTTTCAGACGGAACTTATTCGCCTGCAATGTTATGAAGGTTTGGATGAAAATAAAGCTCTTTATGAGTGGAATTATCAAAGGCAGCTTCTGAAAATTCAAATGTCTAAAGATTTATCCGGCAGCAAAGAGTTGGAGGATGATTTGTTTTCTCCTGCCTATCTTTTGCAGCGGCCTTTATTGAAAGCTATTCAATCTCAGCAAAAAGTGGTACTTTTGATTGATGAAGTCGATAAAACTGATGAAGAATTTGAAGCTTTTTTATTTGAAGTGTTATCTGACTTTCAAGTTTCTATCCCTGAATTGGGTACAATTAAATCTTTACAAATCCCCATTGTTATTTTAACCAGTAATAATGAGCGTGAATTATCAGATGGATTAAAACGACGTTGTGTTTATCTTTATTTAGATTACCCGCCGGTGGAGCAGGAGGTTAAAATGATCCAGGCTCGTCTGCCTGATGTAGGTGAAAAGTTGGCGCACGAAGTTGCTCGGGCCATTTCTTTAATTAGGCAGGAACAGGAAATCAGAAAAAAACCTTCAATAGCTGAAACGCTTGACTGGGTCAGGGCATTAATGGCCTTGGGGAAAGACCGCCTTGATGCGTCGTTAATTGATCAAACACTAAACTTTATTCTTAAAACCAAAACAGACCAAGATGTTTTTCAAAGAAAGGTTGGTGCTTCCCGCTTACTTGCAGCTGCACGGGCGGAAAAGCCATGAAAAACTATTTGGAAATAAATATTGTTAGATTTATACAGCTTTTACGCCATGCAGGTTTGCGTATTGGCAGTGGCGAAGTAATGGATGCTCTGCGGGCATTAACCTTCATTGATTTAAGGAAGCGTGATGATGTGCGTATTGCACTGCAGGCTACTTTAGTAAAACATCCCGAAGAACAGCAAGTTTTTACAAAAGCTTTTGACATTTTTTTTGCTTCTCCACAGTCTCGCCAGGAATTACAAAAGCAATACCAGCAAAAAGAAGAAAATAAGAAACAGCAGCTGGAGCAGGCAGCCAAGGAATTAACTTTTCAGGGTAAACCTTTAGAATTGTCGGCACGAGAAAAAATGATATATGCCAATATTCCTGAAGCAGATCGCCAGCGCCTGCTGTCATATATTCGCAAAACGGCTACTGGGATTAATGTTGAGGGGCACTTTCAGCCGGTTTTGGAAAGTGTCATCAGAGGTTCCCTTGCTTACTGGCGCCGTAGTTTGCGTAATGAACTGGACCTTACATTGACACCGCCTACAGAAGACGAAGAATTAAATGCTTTTTTAGCTGAGATAGGAAATACAGATTATGGCCGTACTGATTCCCTACTGGCTGAAGATATGCAGAATATACCAGATAAAGATTTGCCGCGCGCACGGGTATTAATACGCAAGTTGGCGCGGCAGATGGTGGCAAGGATTGCCCGCCGCTACCGCCAAAGCCGCAAACAAAAAAAATTGGATTTACGTAAAAGTATTAGGCATAATCTGCGCTATGGCGGTTCAATGTTTACTTTACGTTATCGCAGCCGCCGGGTGCAAAAACCAAAAATATTATTACTCTGTGATGTCTCCGGGTCTATGGCACGATATGCCAGTTTTGTGCTACAATTCATTTATGGTATTCATGATGTTGTTGCCGATATTGAGAGTTTTGTTTTCGCAGAAGGGATAGAACGTGTAACAGCTTATTTTCAGGGCAATATTGATTTCACGGAAACTATGCTCACAGTGATGAATAATTCACAAGAATGGGGGCGTGGTACCAATTTAGGCGCAGCTTTACAAGCTTTACAGCAGGACTTTGAGCGACTCTTGACTAATCAAACTTATCTCTTAGTTGTTAGCGATACAAAAACACTCCATGTAGCTGATGCAGTGCAGGAGTTAACACAGATAAAAAGAGTGGTAAAAGATATAATCTGGCTGAACACATTGCCGGCTTCCAGTTGGGAGACCACCGTTTCTGTAGAGTCGTTCAGAAAAATAGTACGCATGTATCCCTGTAATACTTTATCTGATTTGGAACAGGTAATGCGTGAAAAAATAATTGCCTAGATTAGAGCACAGGAGGGATTTAATATGAAACAAATTGCTATTGCTGGGAAAGGCGGCGTAGGGAAAACAACGTTTACAGCATTATTGATGCGCTATTTAATGCAAAACAAGCCGGGTAAATCAATGCTAGCTGTAGACGCAGATCCCAATGCCAATCTGAACGAGACGCTTGGGGTTGAGGTGGAAAATACTATTTCTGCTATTTTGGAGGATACCAAGAAACCCAATGCTGTTCCCACAGGCATGTCGAAAGAAATGTATATTGAATACAAAATGCAGGCTGCCATGGTTGAGACTAATGAATTTGACCTATTGGTAATGGGTAATCCACAAGGAGCCGGCTGCTATTGTTATCCTAATGATTTGCTGCGTAAGCATTTAGAGAAACTGCGCAGTAATTATGATTACGTTATTGTTGATAATGAAGCAGGCTTGGAGCATTTAAGCCGCCGTATAATTTCCGATGTGGATATGCTAATCGTGGTCAGTGACGCTGCTGCCCGCAGTATTCGTTCAGCAGCTCGTGTGCATGAGATTGTCAAATCTGTGGGACTTGATATTAAGGAAATATATTTAGTGGTAACAAAGGTAACAGGTAATGAAATAGAAATGCTGCAGCCGGAGATTGAAAAAACAGGGCTGCAGTTAATTGGCACAGTCCCAATGGATCCGTTAGTTGCAGAATATGATGTGCAGGGTAAGGCTCTGCTGAAATTACCTGACGATGCGCCTGTAGTTAAAGCAACAAATGAGATTCTAAATAAACTTACATTATAAAAAGTGCGGAAACTCCTGGTCGCAGGAGTTTCTGTACTTTAACACCTAATTTAATGATGGCGCGGGCGGCGCGGCAAATACCAGCGATAACGAATGGCGAGAATACGTAAACATATTACCAGAAGAGTTGTAGCGGCCATTGCCGGCTGTCTGGGCAGACCCATATTTTTCAACATAATAAAAGTTATGCCACCTAAAACGCAGGTTATGGCGTAGAAATCTTTAGTCAATACATAAGGAATTTCCTGCGCAAGTATATCGCGGATCATGCCCCCTGCTACAGCAGTGATGGCTCCCAGAATCACTGCGCTGGTAGGGGTAATGGCAGCGGCAAGAGCTTTTGTTACTCCAATGGTAACAAAAGTGCCTAACCCTAAAGCATCGGCCAGCAGGATAACCGACTGAATGTGCAGCAGCTGTTCAACAAATAAAAAAGTAAAAAGAGAGCCGGCAATGGCGAGATAAAAATAAAGATCCTGCTGAAAGACAAAGGGCGGGAAATTTCCCAAAAACAATTCACGCAATGTGCCACCACCCAGTGCGGTAACTGTCCCTAAAACAATAATACCCAAAAGATCCATATCTTTTTTAATGGCTACCATGGCGCCTGAGACAGCAAAGAAAAAAGTGCCTGTTAAATCTAGTATCAGCAGCAAATTCATAAGTTCCTTTCCTTCCTGATAAAAATTATTTGGCTGCGTTGAAAGGTGAATCTGTAATGAATGTAAAATATATTCCTTTTAAACCAACACAAACTGCCTACTTTAAAGAACGTTTAAATCGTTTTGTGGCAGTGGTAGAACTAAATGGTGAGCCGGTACAGGCTCATATTGCCACATCTGGCCGTTTAGGAGAATTGCTGGTGCCTGGTGCAGAAGTCCTCCTTGAAGCCAGTACTTCCAAAACCAGGCGTACCCCGTTTAGTTTGCGTGCTGTGCGCTATCAAGATATCTGGGTGTCTATTGATGCTCAGCTACCGAATAGGCTGATGCGGCAAATATTGGTTGCCAGTGAACTGCCGCCTTTGGTAGATTGTCAGTTTATAAGAAGTGAGCCCTCATATAGTCAAGGGAGATTTGATTTTTTATTAGAGTCAGCAGGTCAACCTGTTTTTGTGGAAGTAAAATCTGTAACTTTGGTAGAAGGGGGAATAGCACTTTTTCCTGATGCACCAACAGAGCGGGGCAGGCGTCATCTAAACAATCTAACTGTTTTGTGCAGCGAAGGAAATCGCTGTGCCGTTATTTTTGTTGTGCAGAGGTCAGATGCAACTGCCTGTGCCGCCAATAGGCAGACTGATCCTGCTTTTGCGGAAGCTCTTGCTCAGGCTGTACATGGTGGAGTAGAAACATATGCATATGGCTGTACAGTAGATCCTGGTGGTGTGACACTTAATGAAAGACTGCCGGTTTTAGTGTAGTAAGAGAATTTATTACAAAGAGGAATATATCTTAGAAGAGCAGAATTATTTTTGTAGGAATATTATGAACCAAGCATAGAGACCGGGGGGTTATATTTTGAAACTGACATTTTGCGGGGGTGCCCGTACTGTAACGGGGTCTTCATTTCTTTTAGAAGCTGCAGGATTAAAAATTCTTTTGGATTGCGGTATGTTTCAGGGGGGACGCCGTTTACGGGAGCGTAATTACCAACCATATCCTTATAATCCGGCAGAAATTGATTATATTATTCTTTCCCATGCACATATTGACCACTCAGGACTTATCCCGCGCCTGGTTAAAGATGGTTTTCGCGGGCAGATTTTAGCAACTCCAGCCACTGTTGATCTGGCTTCTATTATGTTACCCGATAGCGGTTATATTCAGGAAATGGAAGCGGAATGGCAAAACCGCAAAAATCTGCGTGCCGGCAAGCCTTTGGTTGAACCTCTATATACAATTGAGGATGCTGAAGCTGCATTACGTTACTTCCGGGAAGTTGATTACTATACAACTTTTTATCTTTCCGACCGTATTAAACTGTTTTTTTATGATGCCGGTCATATTTTGGGCTCGGCCATTACTGAATTAACTATTTGGGAAGAGGGAAAAGTAGAAAAGATTGTTTTTACCGGCGACTTGGGCAAATCAGAGCGGCCAATTTACCGTGATCCTGATATTGTTGAGGAAGCTGATTATGTAATTATTGAAGGGACATACGGCACACGTGACCATGAAATAGAAACGGAAAGAGCTGAAAGATTACAACAAGTAATTCAGCAAACTGTGCTCCAGCAGGGAAATGTGGTAGTACCTTCCTTTGCTGTGGGGCGGACACAGGAATTACTATATTGTTTAAGCCGCCTGATGGGGAAGGGGCAGATCCCCAACCTGCCCATTTATATTGACAGTCCTTTGGCTATTTCGGCAACAGAGGTTTTTTCCCGTCACCCCGAATGTTATGACGTGCAAATGAGGCAAATGCTGCATGCCGGCCAAGATCCTTTTAATTTTCCTGAAGTTATTTTTACCAGGAGTGTGGAAGAATCAAAACTTATTAACGAAAGTCCGGGAGGAGCACTAATTATTTCTGCCAGCGGCATGGCTGATGCGGGAAGAATAAAACACCACTTGAAGCATAATTTATGGCGGCCGGAATCAACTGTCCTCTTTGTCGGCTATCAGGCAGAAGGTACATTGGGGCGGCAAATTAGGGATGGAGCTAAAAGAGTTAAAATTTTTGGCGAAGAAATAAAAATTAATGCTCAGATTATGGCTCTAGACGGTTTTTCTGCCCATGCCGACCGGAACGAACTGGTGGCATGGTTGGGTAAATTTCACAAAAAGCCCAAACAAGTGTTTCTGGTACATGGTGAAGAAGATGTGCTGATACAATTTTCCGCTAAAATTGAAAAGGAGCTGGGCTTAGCCACTTATGTGCCGGGTTACCTGGAAACATGGGAATTTAGCCAGGCAAAAGCAAGAGCAGAGCAAAAAATGCTGCTGCCCGGTACAAAGGCGCAGCAATTGTGGCAACAATGGCAGGATTTTCAGCAGCAGTATAGTGAAAAATTAGCCGGCCTGTTGGTAGAGGATGCTGAAGATTTGGCTGCTGTAGAAAAAGAATTGACAGCTATGACAACCTTGCTAAAGGATAATGCTTAAGGAGGTACGTAATGAACGAAACATGGGATATTCAAAGTGTTTTACCGCATCGCTACCCATTTCTATTAGTGGACCGCATCTTGGAGGTAGAGCCGGGGAAAAGAGCCAAAGGAATAAAAAACGTAACCATTAATGAACCCTTTTTTCAGGGGCATTTTCCCGGTTACCCTGTAATGCCCGGTGTTTTAATTGTGGAAGCTTTGGCGCAGGTAGGAGCCTTTGCCATTTTAAGCATGCCGGAACATCAGGGCAAAATTGCTCTTTTTGCCGGCATTGATCAGCTGCGTTTCAAGCAGCAGGTGGTGCCTGGTGATGTGTTGGAACTGGAACTTGAAGTGCTTAAACTCCGCGGTACCGTTGGTAAAGGTCGTGGTGTTGCTACAGTGGGCGGCAAGGTGGCAGTCAGCGGTGAATTAATGTTTGCTTTAACGGAAAAAAAGATTTGACAAGAACAGCCAAAATAGTCTATGATTGTAACGGTAAAAAAGCAACTGCATACTCTTATCAAGAGTGGTGGAGGGACTGGCCCGATGAAACCCGGCAACCGGGCAAATAGCCACGGTGCTAATTCCAACAGGTGCGATGCCTGGTAGATAAGAGAGGTTATTCGCATGAAAACCTCTTATATCCAAAGAGGTTTTTTTGTTTGCGCAGCTGCTGACTAAGGATTAAGATACATAATTTGTGTTAACCTATTAAAGGGAGGTATGAATATGGGCAAAGATTATCTTTTTACTTCTGAGTCTGTCACAGAAGGCCATCCCGATAAAGTGGCGGATCAAATTTCCGACGCCATTCTCGATGCTATTTTAGCGAATGACCCACAGGCACGTGTGGCGGCAGAGACTCTGGTAACAACGGGGCTTGTGCAGGTAGTAGGCGAGATTAGTACATCTACTTATGTGGATATTCCTAAGATTGTTCGTGAAACAATTAAAGAAATCGGTTATACCCGTGCCAAGTATGGATTTGACGGGGATACATGTGCTGTTCTTACTTCCATTGACGAGCAATCTCCGGATATTGCCTTGGGTGTAAACCGTAGTTTTGAGGCAAAAATAGGTGAATTCAGTGAATCAGAGCTTGAGGCCATTGGAGCTGGCGACCAGGGCATGATGTTTGGTTATGCGTGTAATGAAACGCCGGAATTAATGCCGCTGCCTATTGCTATGGCTCACCGTTTAGCACGAAGCCTAGCGGAAGTACGTAAGCATAAAATCTTACCATATCTACGTCCCGATGGTAAAACGCAAGTTACTGTCCGCTACGAAAATGGCAAGCCGGCTGCCATTACTACTGTTGTAGTTTCCGCACAGCACAGGGAAGATGTGCCGCTGGAAAAGATTAAAGATGATATTATTGAATCGGTTATTAAAAAAGTAATTCCTGAAAAATATCTTTTGCCTGAAACGAAGTTTTATGTCAATCCCACAGGGCGTTTTGTTGTAGGTGGCCCACAGGGGGACGCCGGTTTAACAGGACGTAAAATAATTGTAGATACCTATGGCGGTTATGCCCGTCATGGCGGTGGAGCTTTCTCCGGTAAGGACCCAACTAAAGTGGACCGCTCGGCAGCATATGCTGCACGCTATGTAGCTAAAAATATAGTTGCTGCCGGCTTGGCCGAAAAGTGTGAGGTGCAGTTGGCTTATGCCATTGGAGTAGCACGACCCCTTTCACTTTTGGTAGAAACATTTAATACGGCAAAGGTTGACGAAGCAAAAATTGAAACTCTGGTAAAGAAGCATTTTGATTTGCGACCGGCAGCAATTATTCGGGATCTGCAGCTGCGCCGCCCCATTTATAAACAGATTGCCGCTTATGGTCATTTTGGCCGTATTGATCTCGATTTGCCCTGGGAAAAAACGGATAAAGCGCAGCTGCTAAAAAGTGAAGCGGGTTTATAAAATATAGTAGTAAAACAGAGTAATGGACAAGCATTACTCTGTTTTTTTTCTGTAAAAAAATTAGCAGCAGGAGAGTTAACTTTTTAAGAGTTTTAGCAAAAACAATAAAATATTTGTCGAGTTAATGCAAAAAGTGTTCTTTCTCGACACTATTTGTGTTCAAAGTCAGCATTTGACCTATTTTCTTTGGCCTGGCTATAATTTAGTTGATCTTAGCAAGGAGGTGAGATATGTGGCTGTTGTTTTAGATCCTAATTACAGCCGGTGCCTAGTGAGATTGCAGAAGGGCGTCGATGAGGATGGAGATCCGATTCTTGTCAGCAGAACCTATGGCAGGATTCTGCCCACAGCTTCTCATGATGATGTTTATGAAGTGGCTACGGCTTTAATGAGTTTGCAAAATTTAACGATCTATTCCATTCACCGCTTGGAGGATGGAGAGTTAATTAACGAATAAGTAAAGAGCAAAACAGGCGGGGAGGTGAAAGCATGGAAAGCACCTTACAATTGGTATTCAGGAACGAAGATGGACGTTTGTTTACCCTGAGTGTGCCGGAACCTAAAGAGGATTTAACGGAAGCTGACGTCACTGGGGTAATGGATTTAATCTTAGCTAAAAATATTTTTCAGACTACCGGTGGCGCATTGGTGTCAAAAGTAAGGGCGCGTATAGTCTCACGAGACAGTATGGATGTTGCTGCCTTTGAATAGAACAACGGGAGGTTTTCCTCCCGTACATAGAAGAGTGCCTGGTGTTGGCAGGAAATAATGAGCAGGTGTGGAATACAGTCAAACGGAGGGAAAGCTATGCAACGCCTGGAAGGGATAATTGAGCGAATTACATACTACAATGAAGAAACTTTGTTTTTGGTGGCCAGGCTGCGTACTGATGATGGACAGCTTCATGCCATTATAGGCAATATGCCGTGTTTTTCTGTAGGGGAAAGGGTAAATTTGGAGGGAGAATGGACGCAACATAAAACTTTTGGCAGTCAGTTTAAAGTGCAGCGCTATGAAGTGGAGGCACCGCAAAATGAGCGGGGCATCCGTAATTTCCTTGCCTCCGGATTAATTAAAGGTGTAGGTCCTGTGACGGCGGAGAAGATTGTGGAACATTTTGGCGTGGAGGCACTGAAGATTATTGAGGAGGAGCCGGAGCGCCTGTGCGAAATCGATGGTATAGGCAGTAAAAAAGCAGCAATGATTGCCAAAAGTTTGCAGGAGAGGCAGGAAATAATGAAGATTATGACTTTCCTGCAGGGTTATGGGGTCAGCATAGGCTATGCTTCCCGTATTTATCGTAAATATGGTGAAGAAACTGTCATTCGTGTCAGAGAAAATCCATACCGTCTTGCTCAGGAAGTATATGGTATTGGTTTTAAAACGGCGGATAAAATAGCGCTGGAAATGGGGCTGGCACCGGATTCGCCCCAGCGTATGCAGGCAGCGCTTTTATATAAATTGTATGAAGCCCAGGAGCAGGGACATGTTTATTTGCCACAGCAGGAATTAATAAAGCGCGTTGTTGAAGCTTTAACAACTAAAGAGCAAACGGTGGCAGCTTCAGCAGTTGAGCAGCAGCTGGAATCTTTGGCCAAAAATAAGTATGTGGTATTAGATACTGCCCAGTCTGAGGTTGCAGTTTATCTGTTTCCTCTTTATTATGCAGAATGCTATGTGGCAGAGCGCTTGCTGCAAATTGCGCAGTGCCAGGTATCTTATACCACACTAAAAAATATCGCTTGGTCGCAGGATGGTCTAAGCCTGGCAGCGGCACAGCGGCAGGCTGTAAATAAAGCATTGGAAACTGGGTTGCTGGTGATTACGGGTGGCCCAGGTACCGGAAAAACTACTACTATCCGTTCATTAATAACTATATTTCATGCCAATGGTTTAGAGGTCTTATTAGCGGCACCAACCGGACGGGCAGCAAAAAGAATGACGGAGGCTACCGGAATAGAGGCAAAAACCATTCATCGTTTGCTGGAATATGCACAGACAGAAGCGGAAGGAAGCGGTTTTGCTTTCCAAAGAAATGAGGACCGTCCCTTGAAAGCTCATGTGCTGATTGTAGATGAAGCCTCAATGATTGATTTGCCGCTTTTCTACCATTTACTGCGGGCTTTGCCGCAGGGATGTAAATTAATACTTGTGGGAGATATGGATCAGCTGCCCTCAGTCGGGCCTGGCAATATCTTGCGTGACATAATTACTTCCGAGGCTGTACCGGTGGTTCGCCTGGAGCAAATCTTTCGCCAGTCCCACCAAAGTATGATTGTAAGTAATGCCCACCGTGTTAACAGTGGGCAAATGCCTGAGCTTGGCAACAGCGAAGATTTCTTTTTCATGCAGGAAAGCGATCCGGAAAAAATTTTAAGCCTGATTTTGGATTTGTGCAGCCAGCGCCTGCCGCGCTTTAAAAACCGGGACGCCATTGCCGATATTCAGGTTCTAAGCCCCATGCGCCGTCATCTTTTAGGGGTTGACAATTTAAATCTTAAGCTGCAGGAAGCGCTGAACCCTCCGGCATCTTATAAACCAGAGTTAAAGTATGGTAATACAATTTTTCGGCTTGGCGATAAAGTAATGCAGGTGCGTAATAATTACCAAAAAGAAGTTTTTAATGGTGACGTCGGCCGCATTACTTACATTAATCGCGAAGATGGTGAAATTATAGTGCTGTATCCTGATTCCACAGGAGCACGCGATGTTATATATGAGCAGGCTGAATTGGATGAATTGGTACTTGCTTATGCTACTTCGGTGCATAAAAGCCAGGGCAGTGAATATCCAATAGTGGTACTGCCTGTAGTAACGCAGCATTACATTCTTTTACAGAGAAACCTGCTTTATACTGCCATTACACGGGCAAAAGAGCTGGTAGTGCTAATTGGTACTAAAAAAGCACTTGCCATTGCCGTACATAACAATAAGGTTGAGACACGTTACACAGGGTTAGCAATGAGACTGGCAAATAATTGCTAATCCAGGAGGATAAAGTGGATTTATTGCAACCACTTTTTGACCTCTTGTTTCCGCCGCGCTGTCGTATTTGCCGCAGCTTTTTAAGAGGTGAGAAAGAAAAATTTTTATGCACTCGCTGTGCAGAATTAATTTTAAATCCGGCAGACTGCTGCAGATATTGCGGCTATCCTCTAGATAAGGAAAAAAAGTTTTGTGATTTTTGTGTCAGACAAAACTTTGCTTTTGCCGGCGTCTGTGCCGTCAGTCGTTATCACGGGCCTTTTAAAAAGGCAATTCAGCGCTTTAAATATACCGGTCACTTAGAATTAGCATCTGTTTTTGGCAAATTATTAGCGCAGCAGGTAAGACAAAGAAACTGGCCACAGGTAGAAGTACTGGTGCCTATTCCCTTACACCCAAAAAAGCTCTGGCAGCGTGGTTATGATCAGTCGCAGTTATTAGCAGAAGCAATGGCACAGGAACTGAAAATACCGGGCCAAAACCTTTTAGAGCGCAAACGCTACACAGTTAGTCAAACAGAATTGTCTGCAGGCGAGCGCTGGCAGAATATGAACAACGCCTTTACGGCGGTGGAGAAACAAGCTATGCCAAGCTGTGTACTGCTGGTGGATGATTTATTAACAACGGGAGCCACTGCACACTTTGCTGCCTTGGCTTTGCGCCGAGCAGGTGTGAAGGAAGTGTATCTTGCGGTTATTGCACGGGCAGTAAAATAGTTTATCTTTTTTGCGCTGTGGGACGGTTTAAGTTGACTTTGCCGGTGGAATGTGATACTTTATGGCTAGTGTTAATGCCTAGCATCGACATAGTTTGATTAAATGCAGGAGGAATGTAAGTGTACGGTAAAGTTAAGTGGTTTAACCAAGAAAAAGGTTACGGGTTTATTGAGCGGGAAGATGGTGGCGATGTATTCGTCCATTACTCCGCAATTCAACAAGAAGGCTTTAAAACCTTAGCTGAAGGTGAAGAAGTAGAATTCGACATCGTAGAAGGTACCCGCGGCCCACAGGCGGCAAATGTTGTAAAAAAATAACCTTTACGGTTGTTTAGCATATTGCCCAAAAAAACGCAAGTTCGCTTGCGTTTTTCTTTTTTTTTAACAAATAACCTTTATAATTTGTTAATATTTCCTCTGAAGGATTTTTATTTAGCTAAATGGAAATATATATATAATTAAGAACTCCGTTCGCTAGGCTTTAAGTGTCACAAGGAGTGGTAATTTTAATAAGCGAGAAGGAGCTGGTAAAAGAATGAAACTGCTTGTGCGCGGTAGAAACATTGAGGTCACTGATGCGCTCAAAAACTATGCGGAAAAGAAGCTAAGCAGAATTGACAAGTATTTTACTTTTGATGCAGAGGCTCAAGTGACTATGACCGTGGAGCGCGGCATCCATAAGGTAGAGGTTACTGCCGGTATAAACGGGATGATCTTACGGGCGGAAGAAGCAACGGAGGATATGTATGCATCAATTGATCAGGTAGTAGATAAACTTGAACGACAGCTGCGGAAATACAAAACAAGAATTAATCGCAAAGCACGTCAAAATGGCGGGTTAAAAATTAAAAACGACAATTTTGAGGAAAATAATGAGGAAGAGGATACTTTAGAAGTAGTTAAAAATAAAAGATTTCTAATAAAACCAATGGATGTTGAAGAAGCTATCTTACAAATGAATTTACTGGGCCACGACTTCTATGTTTTTGTTAATAGCGAACTCGCTGAAGTTAATGTGGTTTATCGCCGCAAAGACGGTAAGTATGGCTTGATTGAACCTACACTGGAGTAAATAGTAAAGCCAAATTAATAAGCCGGCGTCAGCCGGCTTATTTTTCGTTTGGCGTGTGCCAGGGGACGGTTCCTTGTCACACCTAAAAGACTGAGATGCGAGGGAGCGTGCCAGGAAACCGTCCCCTGGCACGTGATATGTAGCAAGGAAAAAAACTGTTTGCGCTGAAATAACAGCTGCGGTGTAAAGAATTTTGCTGTATGATAGAAATAAAGGTGGGGATAAAAAATGGATGTAGTGATTTTTGAAGGTAATGAAACTAAAAGCCCTGTGGAAGAAATGCTGCTTGCTGTCCGGCATGCTGCACTGCGGGACAACCTTGACAAACTAATAATGGTGCCGGAAATTAAGCGTATTATTCTTGCTACCAACAGAGAAGAGTTTCGTTCTTTTTCAGTACTGCCAAAGCTAATTGTGGAGGTTAATTCTATTCCTCCGTCAGATTTTCATTTTGGCAGTCAGCTGAGATCTTTAATTGAACGCTATCAAATTAAGACTGTACTTTGCATGGGTGGTGCTGCTGTTCCCTTAATGAAAGTAGAAGAGCTGCGTACACTTGTTCAGCAAGCGCTGGCAAAAGAAGGACGCTTTATTACCAATAATGTTCAGTCTGCTGATATTATTGCTTTTAATCCTGCAAATGTGCTGCACAATTTTGCAGTCCCGTCCACTGATAATGCCCTCGCACTACTCTTGCGCTATGATGTTAAATTTGAGCAGATTCTATTACCGGTAACTTTAGGCTCACAATTTGATATTGATACCCCTACTGATTTATTAATTTTAGCTGCTTCTCCTTTTGGCGGCAAACATTTGCGCCGAACATTGGACAACTTGGCGCTAGACACAGGAAATATTGAGCGGGTAAAAAATGTACTACGGGGAGCGTATAACGATCTGGCGCTAATTGGGAGGATTGGTGCGCCTGCTATTGAGAGACTGAATAAACATTTAAAAGTAAGGTTGCGTGTTTTTTCAGAGGAGCGGGGTATGAAGGCTTTAGGTCGCCTTGAGCGCAATGAAGTTGTATCTTTGCTTGGTTTTTGGCTGGATCAAATTGGCCCTGACCGCTTTTTTGCCTACCTGGCACAGACTGTAAAGGCTGCACTGATTGACACCAGGGTTCTTTTTGCACATCGTAAGATTTCACCTACGGATGCAGATCGTTTTTATTCAGACTTAGGGTTATATGAAAAAGTTGAAGATCCCTTTGTGCGTGATTTTACAAGGGCTGCCAAAGAATGTTCTATTCCAGTGGTTTTAGGAGGGCATTCTCTGGTTGCAGGCGGGGTTTTGGCTTTTATTGAGGAACTTTGCTGTCAAAAATAGACCTTTTCCTTTCTAAAGGAAGGATTTTAATGTGCTAGGTCGAAATAGGATAGGATCTATTGCAATATTTGGAATATTATTGAGCTCTTGGAAGAGCCTGTGAAAAGCAAAGGGGTGAATTTCTTGGCCGAAACACAAAAAGAAATTAACTTAATACAATGTGAAAAAATGATTAAGCAGATTCGTGATGTTCTTTCTGTCAATATTGTATTAAGTGAGCAAAAAAAAATAGAAGAAATACATGTATTGGCTGAAGACACCCGTAATGCAAAGCAAATAGTGCGTGATATTGAAACGCTTCTGCGGGTAGAATATGGCATTGATTTGGATCATAAAAAAATATCAGTGGTGCAGCTGCAGAAGGAACAACTAACAACAGGTAAAAGACTTAAATTCACAGGTATGAGCTATTCATTAAAAAAGAATCAACTGGAAGTTACGGTGGAATTAACCGGTGGCAATCGTACCTGCCAGGGGCATAGTTCCGGCATAAATACTAAAAGGAATAGTTTACGTTTATTTGCAAAAGCCTCCATTGAGGCAATTAACCAGTTTTTAGAGCCTCATAATTTAATTACACTGGAAGATGTTGCTCAATTTACTCTCGGGAATCAAGATGTTATTTCAACAACGCTTATATTTTGCCGGGGGCTCTCTGAAGAGATACTTGTGGGGAGTGCTTTGGTGCGGCAAGACGACAAAGATGCTGTAGTACGGGCCACTTTGGCTGCAGTTAACAGAAGGGTACCAATGGAAATTTGACATTAACTTTGTAATAAAAGGACCGACACTTCCCCAAGCGGAGCGGTTTGCCTGCCGTCTGATAGCGGATCACGGTGGAGATGACCGTAAAGGGGGACAAAGAAATGGCAAAAGTTTTACGTGCTCTGGTAGCTTTGACAGCGCTCGTGCTTGCTGGTGGTGCTGCATACAAATGGGTATAAAATAGGACTGTCGGTCCTTTTTCTACATCAGGAGGAATCATAGTGTCATTCCAAAAAGAACCAGTAGCTAGTAAAATATATATTTTTCTAATAACTGCTGTGGCAATTGTATTTTTAAGATTTCACTCTCCTGATCAGCTAATGTTTTCCCAGGCTTATCTTTTTTTCATTTTATTACATATTTTTGTTGACCAATTAGATGTTCTGCTTCCTAAGGGTAGCAGTGCTGTTTCAGTCAGTTTTGCCGTTGACTTGGCATTAATTATTCTCTTTGGGCCAACAGCAGCAGCTTATGCCAGTTTGAGCACTTTGTTTAATATCCGGACTTTCAGGCATTTTCACCAGTCTTGGTATAAGATGCTGTTTAATGCTTCCCAGATGGCTTTAGCCACTGGGTTGGCGGGGCATACTTATATATTATCCGGCGGGCAAATTGGACAGGTTAATCTGCCTTCAGATTTGCTGCCCATTATTGCCAGTACCCTTGTCTTCTTTTTCTTGAATACAACGATGGTTATGCTGGCTGTTTCCTTTTCTGAAAAAGTTTCTTTTATTGCTGTTTGGCTTACAAGCTTTAAATGGTCTGTGCCCAATTATTTATCTAACTGTCCCTTGGGTGTATTGATTGCAGCTGTTTATTTAAGTATGGGCATTCCCGGCGTACTGCTGCTAATTTTGCCTTTAATGGTGGCGCGCCGCAGCTTTATCATGTATATGGATATGCGCAATCAGTACATCAGTACAATTAAGGCTTTAACAAAAGCAATTGATGCCAAAGACCATTATACTCACGGGCATTCAGAACGTGTTGCCAGGTATGCGGTGCAAATTGCTGAAGAAATGGATTTGCCGGCCGACTATATTGAAAATCTGGAATATTTAGCTTTAATGCATGATGTGGGCAAAATAGGAGTCCCGGAGCAGCTTCTCAATAAACCCGGCAGCCTGTCGAAAGAAGAATTTAAGCTAGTTAGAAATCATGCCGCCATTGGGGCTGAGATTATCAGCACTATCAAGTTTATTGGCGAACATGCCAATATTGTCAGGCATCATCATGAGCGTGTTGATGGCGGCGGCTACCCTGATGGTTTAAGAGGTGAAGAGATACCATTAGGTGCCAAAATTGTAGGGGTAGCAGATGCCTTTGACGCCATGACTTCTGAAAGGGTCTATCGCTCACCGTTGACAAGAGAGGAAGCAATAGACGAACTAAAGCGGTGCAGCGGCACTCAGTTTGACCCTAAAGTGGTACAAGCTTTTTTAAAAGTGCTGAAGCGTAGGGGGAATTAGATGATTCCAGTCAGTATTATTCTGGCTGTGCTGATCGGCAAATTGCGTGGTGGCAGTCTGGCCAGATTACAAAACTTAGACATAAAGGCACTGCCTTTAATTTTGACCGCATTACTATTACGAGTGGCAGTAGGCAAATTGGCTGATTATGGTCTATTGCTGCCTTGGCTGCAGGTGCTGGCATACTTAATCTTTTTCTATGCCCTGGTTTTAAATTATAAAATACCGGGATTAAAAATGTTTGCTTGCGGCTGCTTTTTGAATTTCCTGGCTATAATTGCCAATGGCGGTACCATGCCTGTTTCTGCCGCTGCCATTGCTTATTCCGGCGTTAATTATGGCGACCCCACCGGTGGGATGCATAGTTTACTTACTGATGAGACACGGCTTAGCTTTTTGGCAGATATTATTCCTTTAAGACCGCCTTATTTTCCGCTTGCCCAAGTTGTGAGCGTCGGTGATATTTTAATTATAGTTGGCATTTTCTATTTTATACAGCGTCAGATGCTCAACAAGGGAGACTTGCTTGTACTGGATTAGAATTAATGATAAAATAAATTTGGCTTCTGTGAAGGAACCGTAAGGTTCCTTTGTTGTCTTTTAGATAATGCTTGTAATGGAGGGTTTGCAATGCGCCGTTTACTGGCGAAACTTATTGGTGATGTAAACCAAAGGGAAATAAAAAAAATAAAACCCCTTGTTGATAAGATTAATAGTTTAAATAACAAAATGCAGTCACTAACTGATGCCGAGCTACGTGCCAAAACGGATGAATTAAAAGCACGCCTGCAGGAAGAATTGTCCCAGCCGCGCGCATTGGTCGAAGAAGTTAAAGCAAAACTGCCGGCAGCAGAGAGTGGATCGGCACGGCAGGAACTTCTTGATGCAGAAAAGCAATTATTCCTGGCTGAGCAGGAGGCATTATGGAAAATCCTGCCGGAGGCTTTTGCAGTAGTGAGAGAGGCAAGTTGGCGTGTGCTTAGAATGCGCCATTTTGATGTGCAGCTGCTGGGCGGTATAGTATTGCACCAGGGCAGAATTGCCGAAATGAAAACCGGGGAAGGGAAAACACTTGTTGCCACACTGCCTGCTTATTTAAATGCCCTGGCAGGACGTGGTGTGCATATAGTTACGGTTAATGATTATTTAGCTACCCGTGACAGTGAATGGATGGGACCTGTCTATGAATTTTTAGGCTTATCAGTAGGCTTAATTGTTCATGGACTAACACCTTCCGAGCGCCGTGCAGCTTATGTTGCCGATATTACTTACGGTACTAATAACGAATTTGGTTTTGATTACTTGCGTGATAATATGGTGCGATATCAGGAAGATCTCGTGCAGCGTCCGCTTTATTATGCCATTGTAGACGAAGTGGATAGTATTCTTATTGATGAGGCCAGAACACCTTTAATTATTTCCGGGCAAATGAAGGGTGATGAACAGCAGCATGCTGATTATATCCGTATTGATGCTGCTGTAAGACGGTTAAAGGAAGAAAAACATTATACCATTGATGAAAAGGCCAAAACTGCCTTACTGACAGAAGATGGCGAATATGAAATTGAGAAGCTACTGGGAGAAAAGGGCCTGTATGGAGCAGAAGAAATAACAGAAGAAGAGATGCAAAATGAACTGGAATCTGACATGCAGGAAATTCAAAGAAAAAACATTATCAAGAAGAAAATAGAAAACGCTTTGCGGGCTCATTATTTAATGAAGCGTGACCGTGACTATGTGGTTAAAGATGGCCAAATTATTATTGTAGATGAATTTACAGGCCGCTTAATGTACGGCCGCCGCTACAGTGAGGGACTGCACCAGGCTATTGAGGCCAAGGAAAATGTAAAAGTTGCCAAGGAAAGTATGACACTGGCGTCCATTACCTTTCAAAATTATTTTCGTATGTATAATAAGTTGGCAGGTATGACCGGTACGGCAGCAACTGAAGAAACAGAGTTTCAGAATATTTATGGTATGGATGTAGTGGTTATCCCCACTAATAAGCCAATGATTCGGGAAGACTTGCCCGATGTTATTTATAAAACAATGCGTGGTAAATTCCGTTGGGTCGTGGAAGAAATTGTGCGGCGCCATCAGACAGGCCAACCACTCTTAGTGGGGACTATTTCCATTGAAATATCAGAGGCCTTAAGCCAGCTCTTAAAAAAACGTGGCATTAAGCATGAAGTGTTAAATGCCAAACACCATGAAAGGGAAGCTAAGATTATTGCTCAAGCAGGACGCTTAGGCGCTGTTACCATTGCTACCAATATGGCCGGTAGGGGAACAGACATTTTATTGGGTGGTAATCCGGAAGTACTGGCTAAGGAGGAGTTTATAGCCACTTATGGCTGTGAACCGGAGCAATATTTTGCAAAAAATGAAGTGCCGGCTGCGGAGAAGGAAAACGCCCGTAATATTTATAACCAGCTGCTAGAAAAGCACTATGAACAAACGGAGCGGGAACGCAAGCAAGTAATCGCCGTTGGTGGTTTGCATATATTGGGTACAGAGCGCCATGAAGCGCGGCGTATTGATAATCAGCTGCGCGGGCGTGCCGGGCGGCAGGGGGACCCTGGTTCCAGTCAATTTTATATTTCCTTGGAAGATGATTTAATGCGCCTCTTCGGCGGGGAAAATATTTATAATATTATGGAGAAACTCGGCCTCGATGAAGACACTCCCATTGATCATCCGCTTATCAGCCGTGCCATTGAATCAGCCCAGAAGAAAGTGGAAAACCGAAACTTTGAAACGCGCAAGCACATATTAGAATACGACAATGTAATTAATGAACAGCGTGAAGTGATTTACAGCCAGCGCCGCCGTGTATTGGAAGGAGAAAACCTGCGTGAAACTGTTTTGGAGTGGGCGCAGGAAATGATTGCAGAGGCATTAGAGCAATATGTGCCGGAAAAAACCAGTGAAAATGAATGGGATTTGCGTGGACTTTTGAAGTGGGCAGAAAGTACTTTTTTAGCGCCGCGAAGTCTGACTGAGCAGGAACTGCAAAACAAGAGCAGAGAGGAAATTTATTCGCTGTTGTCGGATGCAGCACAAACAGCTTATCGTACGCGTGAAGCGAGAATTGGTGAAGATAATATGCGCGAAGTGGAGCGGGCTGTCATTTTACGTGCTGTAGATGCCAAATGGATGGTGCATATAGACGCGATGGATATGCTGCGCCATGAAATTGGCCTGCGGGCTTATGGGCAGCGCGATCCGCTGATAGAGTATAAGTTTGAAGCGAAGAATATGTTTGATCAGATGATTAGCGAGATTCAGGAAGAATCTGTAGAAATGCTGTTTAGGGTGCAGTTTGTTGCTCCTCCGGAGCGTCAGGCAGTGGCAGTAACCAATGAAACGCCTCCCAGCCAAGGGACTGCAGTACATGGTCCGGCCCGCTCAACTAAGGTTGGACGTAATGACCCTTGCCCTTGTGGCAGTGGTAAAAAATATAAAAAATGTTGTGGGAAGTAGGTGTTAGTGTGTCTATTGATCTTAAAAATGAGTATCAAAAGCTATCCCGGCGCCTGGCAGAAATGAGTGTTTCCCTTTGACATCGATAATAAAAATAAACGCTGTCAACAATTAGAGGCAGAAGTTAGTAAAGCTGATTTTTGGCAGGATACAGAAAAAGCACAAAAGACAATCCAAGAATTAAATACCCTGCGAGATGAACTTACTCCCCTCATACAGGTGCGTCAGCAGTTAGAGGATTTAGAGGTTACTTTACAGCTGGCAGAAGAGGCTCAAGATGGGGAGTTATGGGCAGAAGCAGAAAAAAGCATTCTCCAACTGCATGAGGCAGTGGCCAAACTGGAGCTGGCTGTTTTATTTCGTGGTCCCTATGATCAGCGAGATGCCATTATTGCTATTCACCCGGGAGCGGGAGGTACGGAATCACAGGATTGGGCATCAATGCTGTTACGTATGTATACGCGCTGGGCAGAACGGAAAAATTACCAGGTAGAGGTATTGGATCTATTACCTGGTGATGAAGCGGGAATTAAAAGTGCTACAATTTTAATTAAAGGGAAAAATGCTTACGGATATTTGAAAGCAGAGCGCGGTGTACACCGATTGGTACGTATTTCCCCCTTTGATGCAGCTAGAAGGCGCCATACTTCTTTTGCTTCTCTTGATGTTTTGCCAGAAATAGGAGATGCAGATAATGAGATTGAAATCCGTCCGGAAGATTTAAAGATCGACACTTATCGTGCCAGTGGTGCCGGTGGACAACATGTTAATACAACGGATTCAGCAGTGAGAATAACTCATTTGCCAACCGGTTTTATCGTGCAATGTCAAAATGAGCGTTCTCAGCATGCTAATCGCGACCGGGCGATGAAAATATTGCGGGCGCGCTTAGCTGACCTATATGAAAGGCAAAGATTGGAGGAAATAAGCAGTTTGCGGGGAGAACAAAAAGATATTGCCTGGGGCAGTCAAATTCGCTCCTATGTTTTCCATCCTTATACTTTGGTAAAAGATCATCGCACCGGACTAGAGATTGGCAATATTAATGCCGTTATGGATGGCGAAATTGATCCTCTCATGGAGTTATACTTAAGAAAAACAGCCGGGAATGACAAGTAAGCAGGGGGGTCCCGTGGTGGTTAAGTGGAAACATCTTAAAGAGCTTGTTGGCGTGTTAATTGGGACTGCCGTTATTGCTGCTGCCTTTAATATGTTTTTGACACCTAACCAGATAGCTGCCGGCGGCATAAGCGGTTTGGGAGTTATCCTTTATTATTTGTTTAATATCCCCGTTGGGGTTACTATGTTTATTTTTAATTTGCCCCTCTTTTTTCTTGCTGCCAAGTTGTTCGGCTTCCGCTTTATAGTACGAGGGTTGTTTGGATCGGTGGCTCTATCAGTCATGGTAGAAGCATTAACCTTTTTGCCTGTGGTTACAACAGATTTGTTGCTGGCTTCTTTGTATGGAGGTATAGTGATGGGAATTGGTGTTGCCTTAGTTTTCCGTGCCCACGGCACCACCGGCGGCACTGATCTGGCAGCGCAAGTTTTAAATAAATTATTTGGTTTTTCTATGGGGCAAAGTTTACTAGGCGTAGATTTCCTCGTAGTATTTTTGGCTGGGCTTGTTTTTAATTTGGAATTGGCCATGTATGCACTAATTTCACTTTTTGTTACCAGTCGCGTTATAGATTTGGTGCAGGAAGGCCTCAGCCAAAGCAAAGCAGCTTTAGTTATTTCGGCGCAAACTCAAGAAATTGCGGACAGAATCTTACATGAAATGGACCGCGGTGCTACAATTCTTAGCGGCAAAGGGGCATACACCGGAGAAGAGCGGACTATGGTTATGACAGTTGTTGCCCAATCAGAAGTTTCGCGTTTAAAAACCATAGTGCATGAAGTTGATGAGCAAGCTTTTGTTATATTAGGTAATGCCCATGAAGTATTGGGTGAAGGTTTCAGTGCCATAAAAAAATCGTAAAAAGATACCGCCAGACAGGCGGTTTTTTTATACAATGTTTAACAAATTTTTAACAGATAAAAGGAATAGGAACAAAAATTTACTTTAAAAAAAATAGTTTTACTAAAGGTTTTTCCCTATAACTGTCGAACTTATGTTAAGTAGACGCAACAATTTTGTAAACTTTTGTAAAATTATACACGTGCAGACGGGAGGGAGCCAGTGCAGCATGATAGAAATCCAACACGTAAATATGGTCTACCCTAATGGTGTCGGAGCACTAAAAGATATAAACCTGACGATTGAGCAGGGTGAATTTGTTTTCATTGTTGGTACCAGTGGTGCTGGTAAATCGACACTAATTCGTTTAATAGGCCGTGAATTTTTACCTGCCGGTGGCCGTATTCGCGTTTTTGGCAGAGATATAACCAAACTGCGCCGCCGTGAAGTTTCTATGTTTAGAAGAAATATTGGCGTGGTTTTTCAAGATTTTCGGCTGCTTGATAATCGTACAGTTTTTGAGAATGTGGCCTTTGCTATGCAGGTGGTGGGGGCAAAACCACGTGAGGTGCGCCGCCGGGTACCAGAAGCGCTGGAGATGGTGGGTTTAACAGGAAAAGCCAAATTGAAACCGTTGGAGCTGTCCGGCGGAGAACAGCAGCGTGTCTGTTTAGCCAGGGCTATTATTAATCAGCCTTCTCTGATTATTGCTGATGAACCGACGGGTAATCTTGACCCTAAAACATCTTTGGGGATTATGGATTTATTAAAAAACATTAATATTCGCGGCACTACAATATTAATGGCTACACACGACCGGGAAATAGTGGATCGCATGAAACAACGTGTCATCATGTTAGAAAATGGCCGAATTGTACGTGATGAGCAGAGAGGAGTCTACAGCCAAGATGCTCATTAGAAATATTATTTACTACTTCAAGGAAGCTTTTGCCAGCATTTTGCGTAATGGCTGGATGAGTTTTGCGTCCATCGCGGTTGTGGCTGTTACTTTATTTATTTTTGGTTCATTTTTTCTGTTAAACACTAATGTTCAGTATGTAACAGACGATATTAAAGAACAGGTAGAAATAATTGCCTATGTTCAAAATGACTTGACAGCTGCAGAAACTGAGCAATTGCGCCTGCAGCTAATCCAGTTGGACAAGGTGAAAGAAGTCAAATATGTAAGTAAGGAAGAAGCTCTGGAGCGCCTGCGGGAACAATTAGGTGATTTGGTGGCAGGATATGAGGAAGAAGGGCGTAATCCATTAGATGATTCTTTTGAAGTACGTACCACGATTCCGGAGGATATTCCGGAAGTGGCGGCAGTCATTGAAACACTGCCTGGCATTAGACGGGTAGACTATGGTACAGATGTGGTTAAAAAACTTTTTAATTTTATTGCTGCTGTTAAATGGGTTGGTCTGGCTTTTATGATCGGCTTAGCTTTTACTGCCATGTTTTTAATCGCCAATACAATTAAACTGACTGTTAATGCCCGTGCCAAAGAGATAATGATTATGAAATGGGTAGGAGCAACGGAATGGTTTATTCGCTGGCCTTTTGTTATTGAGGGAATTATATTAGGCTCTTTAGGCTCACTACTGCCTGCATTGGGGCTAACTTATCTCTACAATGAAGCAGTAACATGGGCTCAGATTAATCTTTATTTCTTACCACTTGTTAATCCCGACATAATTTTAGCGCCATTAGTTAAACTGCTGCTTTTAATAGGTGCTACCATTGGTGGTTTGGGAAGCCTGTTTTCAATGCGGCGCTTTTTGAAAGTTTAAGCTAGGGGGAGGATTGTTTTGTCACAAAGAAAGTTTACTGTAGTTCTGCTCTTGGTACTCATGCTTTTTGCTGTCGCCTTACCGGCAATGGCCACCACGATTGAGGAAAAACAAAATGAGTTATCAGAAGTTCAGAAGAATATTAAGCAGCGGGAAGCAGAATTAAAACAGAATAAACAGGAACAGGATAAAGTTTTAAAAGAGATTAGGCAGCTGCAGAATGAAATAAAGGTTATTGAAGCAGAATTACGTTCACTGGCTAATAAGATTACGACAACAGAAAGTGAGATTGCTGCAGTGGAAGAAGACTTGGCAGCGGCTGAGGAAAAACTGCTGCAGTTGGATGAGACACTGGCTGTACGGCTGCGTGCCATTCATGAACATGGAAAAGTAAGTTATTTAGAGGTTTTACTTAATAGTACTTCTTTTGTTGATTTCCTCACCCGCTATAACGGTTTGCGCCAGTTAATTGAACAGGATAAACAGTTATTAACGGAGGCAAAGGCGGAGCGTGACCGGATTAATGAGCTAAAAGATGCTTTAGAAGAACGCCGTCAGGAACTCTTAACTTTGCGGCGGGATAATATTAATAAAAAACAGTCACTGGTAGTAAAACAGGCACAGCGAGAGCAACTGGTAGCGGCACTGCAAGCTGCTTACCGTGAAAATGATGCTCAGGTGCGTCAATTGGAAGCAGAAGCCCAGCAAATTCAAAATTTAATACTGCAACTGCAGGCCCAGCAAAATGGTTCTTCAAATAAAGGGACAGGTACTTTACTGTGGCCGGTACAAGGGTATGGTAAGGGCTGGATTACTTCCAGTTACGGCGCCAGGCGCGATCCTATTACAGGCGAGTTGGGGACTTTCCATCATGCTATTGATATCGGTATACCGCATTCTCGTTGGCCCGGCTCAGCTAGTTATACTGGCACGCCGGTAAATATCCTGGCTGCAGATTCAGGTGTTGCCTATACATATAGGAACTATGGAAGTTATGGAAATTTAGTTATTGTCGATCATGGCAACGGCATGGCTACAGTTTATGCCCATACACATGACTTCTTGGTAGCCAACGGACAGGCAGTTTATAAGGGGCAAGCCATTGCCATTGTGGGTTCCACAGGCAGATCCACTGGTCCCCACTTACACTTTGAGGTGCGAATTAATAATGACCGTGTAAACCCCTTAAAATATCTGCCTTAAACTGTAGTTATTTGAATTGGCTTGATACTACACAATAAACTTTAAAAATACAGATAAAAAAACAAGCTCTGGTTAATAATAGCTGCCATGAGCTTGTTTTTTTTAAAGAATTGCTATGCTAAAATGAATCTTGCTTAAGTACATTATTAGTATACCACAACAGTATTAAGGGTGATGGTATGAAGCGTTTATTAGTAGTCGAAGATGAAAAGATTATGGCAAAGAATATTGCTTTCTTTTTAGAACGGGAAGGCTACCAGGTTGATGTGGAATATGACGGGCAGGCAGCTTGGACTGCTTTCAAAGCTAAAGCATATCATTTGGTTTTACTGGATTGGACCCTGCCTAAACTAGACGGCCTGGAGCTATGCAGGCGCATTCGCAAAGATTCAGACGTTCCCATTATCATGATTACCGCCAAAGGGGAAATACTTGATAAAATCATTGGCTTAGAAATAGGTGCAGATGACTACATTGTGAAGCCTTTTGACCAGCGGGAATTACTGGCGCGTATTCATGCTTTACTGCGCAGATCGGAATCTTTAAAAAATGAGGATAGTGATAAAAAATATCTTCAGTATGATGGCCTCAAATTAGACCGCGAAAAACTGCTGCTTACTTGTGGCGAGCAATCCATTAGCCTTACGGCCAATGAATATAAATTGATGGAAATAGTCATCAAAAGACCTCACAATGTCTATTCGCGGGAGTTTTTGTATGAGCAGGTTTGGGGAGAGATGGCAACAGCTAATGACCGTACTGTTGATGTCACCATTAGCCGCTTGCGTAAAAAACTCATGGACCTTTCCGGCAAAAGGTATTTTCATGCCGTCAGGGGCATGGGATACCGCCTAGGAGAAGAGTCATGAAAATCCGGTATCAACTGTGGCTGATATTTGCCGGCCTGTTTATTACTTTTTCTTTTGCCCTGTATATGGTGATTGCAAACTCTTACGAAGAACGTTTACAGGCCGGATATGAGCAGATTGCCCTTGCCCAGGGTTCAATCATTCTGGATAAGGTAGCAGGTACTTATCCAGAATCACAGCAGCGGAGTATTGGCTATCTGCAAAAATATAGTGAGCAGCTTAAGGCCAGGCTTATTGTGCTAAATGAGGACAAAAGCGTTTTTGCCGACAGCTTTGCAGAACTGAAACAAGGCACCACACTAAAACTGGCCATTTTGGAGCAGGAGGGGTATGCTTCTGACTTTTTGTATACGGATGATTTTGGCTACCTGCAGTATACCTTACTGCCCTTTAAGGCAGCAGTAAATCAGGGCTATTTATTAATGATTCAGCCAGCTGAAATGCTTTATGCTGAGTTAAGCTCTTTTAGGTACTGGGTACTGCAAGCTTTGCTGCTTTCACTGCTTATCTTTTTTATATTATCCTATGTAGTTTCAACCTGGCTGACTAAGCCCATTGGGCAAATTATTACTGCACTAAAAAAAATAACGCCGCGAAAACGTTTTTTTTCCTTGACTTACCGGCGCCAAAATGAAATTAAAGAGCTAATTGATGCCATACAAAGAATGGTTGAAGAATTAAACCTTTATGATGAAAGACAGCAGCGTTTTTTAAGCACATCCTCCCATGAATTAAAGACACCCTTGGCGACCATGCAGTTAATTTTGGAGAATCTGCCCTATGTGCGGGAAAACGAAGAAAAGTATCTGGAGTTTACACACGACCTTACACTGCAAGTGCAAAAAATGAAGCAAATGGTTGAGCAATTATTACAGATTACACGCTTAGGAAAAGCGCCTCTGAAAAAAGAGATAATCAGCGAGCAAGACATTGGCGAACACCTTTTGCAATCGTTTCAATATCTGGCTAAAAACAAAAATATTGTTTTGCAATTTAAATTGCAGAAAGCCTTTTTCAATGTTGACAAACGTTTATTTTTTCGCGCCCTTGATAACCTTGTTGCCAATGCTATTCGTTATTCACCGGCGGAAACTGTGGTAACAATTAAAACTAAAAGTCTAAAAGAAGAAAATATAGTGAGTGTCTTTGATCAGGGTATAGGTATTTCTCCGTCAGATCTCCCACATATTTTTGATCCTTTTTTCCGTGCTAACGATGCAACAGCCTGGAGTCAAGAAGGCAGTGGGTTAGGTTTAGCAATTGTTAAACAAATCATCGAACTCCATCGGGGTAAAATAACTGTTAACAGCAAACCCGAAAAAGGAACATCTGTTTATTTAACTCTACCTAGACCAAAGTAACAAAATTGTTACACTTTATCAATCGCAGTGTTACAAAAGCTGGTTATAGTATAGTCAGAGCAAAATAACAGTACGACATATGGGAGGCCTGACGATGAAAAAATTGCTTACTTTGATCTTAGTTATGGTTTTATGTTTGGTATTTTTTGCCGGCTGTGCGCAAAATCAAACGGGGGCACAACCGGAAAAACAACCACAAAAGGAAGTAGCGGATAATTCTGACCAAGAAGTGGAACAAACAGAGGAGCCATTGGATGTGACTGAACTGTCCCCCACTCCTTCTGAAGACAAAGAAACCCATTCTGTTGTCCTTTATTTTCCTGACCATGATTTAATGTGCACTTACCGTATTAAAACAGAAATTGCTGTCCGTAAAAACGAACAAGTAGCCAAAGCTGCCCTTGAAGCATGGATAAAAGGCCCGGATCACAAGGAATTAACGGGGCTTGTTCCTGCTAATTTAATAGTTGAATATGTTGAAGAAGTTAATGGCGTTGCCCATGTAAGTTTTTCTAAAGAAGTCAAAGACATTAATTTGGGATCCGGCGGCGAATTGATGTTTGCCGAGCAGATTGCGATGATTATGCAGCAATTTGGCTATCAGCAGACGCAAATTTTAGTTGAAGGCAAAAAGGTTGAACAACTGCTTGGCCATTTATACGTTGGCGAACCCATTGTAGCAGATTCACCTGAAAGGTTCCCTTGGATTGATGAAAAAGATCCGCGTGATTTTGTTCTGCAAAATGTAGCCTTCCGGATTTATGAGCCGGCACCCGGTGCAGAAGTTAAAGACAAAATCGTTATTTCCGGTTTGGCCCGCGTTTTTGAAGCATCATTCTCGTATGAATTTAAAGACGGCGATGTAGTTTTCGATAAAGGATTTACCACAGCCACAGAAGGTGCTCCCGGCTGGGGAAAATTTGAAATTGTCATTGACATTGACAATATTACCAGTTCAACAGGTACAGTTTTCATCTATGAAACTAGTGCCAAGGATGGTTCCAGGGTTAATGAATTACGCATACCTGTAAAGATTGTAAAATAAACTTAAAAAACCGGCAGCTGCCGGTTTTTTTTTAAAGGTAAGGATCATAAATTCACAATATTTCTAAAAATACTTTATTACTTTACCTTGACAGCGAATTAAAGTTGACATACAATGATAGGAAAATTAATTGCAATGAGGTTCTGATTGTTAATGGGTGGGGCCCAAAAACAATAAAAAATTATTGGGAAGTAGGTGTAGAAATGAGGAGAAGGATTATATATTTGCTGATGGCAGTCCTCATGATTGTGGCAGTAATGATTACAGCCTCGGGATGCCGCAGGGAAGATGGCGGACAGAAGACAGAAGGTGACACAATTATCATTGGCGGCGCAATGTCTCTGACGGGTATCCAAGGGCCACTTGATGCTCCGGCCATAGAGGGCATCAAAGTGGCTGTTGAGGAGATCAATGCCAGTGGTGGTATTAACGGAAAATTGTTGGAGTTTCGCAATATGGACTCTAAATCGGATTCGGCGACAGCAGCGGAAGTAGCCAAGCAGCTTATCGACCAGGGTGCCGTAGCCATTATCACCTCTTCAGATTATGAC
>JAAZJT010000149.1 GCA_012800215.1 Bacillota bacterium
ATCAAAGCGCAGGGGAATCAGCGCAATGGACCGGTAACCCTCTTTTCCACAGTGATTGCGGATTTTAAAAGCTTTATTTTTTTTAGCAACCTTAGCCACAAATTCATTAATATTCCCCGTTAAAAAAGCACCGGTAGTTGTTACAATTTCTGCATTAAGGTCACCGCGTATAACACGCCCGCAGATGCAATCAAGCACAGCAACTCCATCTTCGTCCTTTTCAATTGTACACCCTTGGAAACTGCACAGGGCGGATTCCATTTTGATAAATTCTTCTGTAAAACCTACTGTTTGCACATAAGGGTAATCATCTCCGCTGCGCAAACGGATACCTGCTGCGTCGCAACCCAGATAACGCTGCACGACAGATAAAATGTGCGCCAACACAGTATCCTGGCTCTCGTTGCTAGCGAGTAATTCTAGTATTTCCAGCATCACAAAAAGCCTATTTTCCCTCTCACGCACATCTGTCATATCAATTCCTGTACAAATAACAGTACATACTTTACAGTCTGCATTATTAAAACTGCTATTAGACCAGGCTAATAAACGTTTTTGACCCGTCTTAGTTAGCCAGTGATTCTCATAGTGCAGTGATTGTTGCTTACTGATAAGCTGCTGCAGTACGTTTTCAACTGCTTCTTGTTCTTCCGGTGGAATTAAAAAGGTAATTTCTCGGCCTATTACTTCGCTGCGCATATAGCCGGAAAGCCTTTCGCAAGCAGGGTTAAATTCAATTATTCTTCCCTGCACATCAAGAATCATAATTAATGTTTCCGCCGTTTCCATAAGTTTTGCAGTAAAATCAGGTTTTTTAATTAATTCTGTAAGGGTAGTATTAGGGCGAGAAAAATAATGGAGATACTGAGTTATAAATCCTAAATCCGGCATAATTACCTCCTATAACTCCTACTGCGAATTATCTGTTTCTTTTTATTATTTGTTTCTCCTCAATTGAAGCTTAATCCTGCCAACATGATTTCCACCGGCCAGACTGTAAGAAATCATTAAGAAAAGCAGCCTTTTCAGCGACAACAATTGCGGAAACTACCCTGACTGGCAACAGCTGCCTGCAATATGCTATAATTTTCATATCAGGCAATCACTATTTAGGAGGTTTACCTATGCGGATTGGCGTATTAAGCGATACACATATTCCTACAAGGGCCAGGCACCTTCCACCCGCATTATTCACCATTTTCGCAGGTGTAGATTTACTGCTCCATGCGGGGGATTTGGTGGAAGAACACGTATTAACAGAACTAAGCACTATTGCACCAGTTGAAGCAGTAGCCGGCAACATGGACCCGCCATTACTTAAACAAAAACTGGGGCGGAAAAAAGTGCTGGAGTTAGCAGGATTTAAAATTGGCTTAGTTCACGGCGATTATGGCAATGAGCGCAGCAAAACGCCTCAGCGTGCCCTGGAAGCATTTGACAAGGAGCAAGTAGATTGTGTCGTTTTTGGTCATAGCCATCAGCCTTATCTGCAAACACACAATAATGTACTTCTTTTTAACCCCGGTTCTCCTACAGACCGCCGCCGCGAACCCCGACATTCCTGCGGCCTGCTGACCCTTGACAAGACTATTACCGCCGAAATTATTTATCTCTAGTATCTTACAACAAAACAAAAGGGAACATTATTTGCGTTCCCTTTTGTTTTGTTTTTTATGTAGTTTCATAATAGAGGGCAGAAACAGTCTTTACAGGCCGCATCGTGGAGCATGACAATAAAGTCACGCCTATAGGAGCTGTATCTCCAACCAAAGCAAAAAGTTTTTCCTGTTCTGTCAAAGCCCAATCCAGTGTACCCGGTAAAATATAGGTGATAGCTGCTGCTCCAAACTCCCGGGCAACATAGGCAGCTAAATATTCTTGAGCTGCTATCATGGCAGCTTCACAAATAACTTCTGCGCAAAAACGCGGAAATAGTCCTTCAATTGTATTGGCCCATTCCTCCAGTTCATGGCCACAGGTAACAACCGTAGGAAAAACCCGGTTTAATTCACCAAGTGTATTTCGCAAGCTACAGCTTTTGAAAATCAAACCATCAAGGACGATATAATTTTCGCCCTTTTCTGCAATTACTGTTTCTTTAAACATTACTTTTGGCCGGGCAATGCCTTTAGCCTCTTCCAGCAATTGCGCCAGCTGTTTCACAGCAGCAGGCCTTTTTTTAATTCTCATTCTTTCTGTAAACATTTCCAGCTCGGTAGTAAAGGGAATATGATCAAGTATAATAGCTTTCATGCAAACCTCCAACTTTTACTTTAATAATTTTACAGTTTCGGTGAACAGGTCAAATATCCTTCTTCTCACTGCAGTTTTACTAAAGTAAAAATTAACTGAAGCCTAAAGTTTTATAACTGCTGAAAAAAGCAGCGCCAGGAAGTTTTCCCAAAGGTTGTCCGGCTAAGTCCGGTATCGTTTATTAAGAGGCTCCCTGATCTTTTGCACGCAGCGCAGCAGCAATTTTATGTCCTAACTCCGTTACATCGCCTGCCCCCATAGTTATAATTAAATCACCGGGCTGAACTGTTGCCTTCACTTGGGATAAAATAGCATCTGCACTGTCCAGCTGTGTCACATCCACACCATGCTCACGCATTCGTTCAGCCAAGTCATGCGCCGTAACCCCAGCTATAGGTTTTTCATTGGCTGCATAAATTTTTTGCAAAAATACTTTATCTACACCACTAAAAGCTGCTGCAAATTCAGAAAAAAACAATTTTGTCCGGCTATAACGATGTGGTTGAAAAATAACGATCAACCTTCCCTGATGGCCGGCACGTGCTGCTTGAATAGTGGCGCGAATTTCAGTTGGATGGTGGGCATAATCATCCACCACCATTACACCATTCCGATTATATAAGAATTGGAAACGTCGTTCTGTGCCGCAAAACATTTCCAGTCCTTCTTTAATAGCAGGAAAAGCAACTCCTAAAGCTTTTGCTACCGCTACTGCAGCCAAGGCATTTAAAACATTATACAAGCCGGGAACTGGAACTTTGATTTCTCCGAGTACTCCGTTTGGTCCCTGAACAACAAAGGAAGTACCCCAGCCTTCCGGCTGCAGCTTTTGTACATGGTAGTCACCTTTTTCCAAGCCAAAAGTAATAACTTTTGCTAAATGAGTAGGCATCATGGTCTGTAAGTAAGGATCTTCTGCACACAAAACGGCTGTTCCCGTCGGTACAATGTTATCTAAAAACTGCCGGTAAGCATCAAGCAGACGATTAAAATCTCCCTGATAATGCTCAAGATGATCCGCATCAATATTTGTCACAACGGCCAAATGCGGCCGATAACGCAAAAAAGTATTATCGCTTTCATCTGCTTCTGCCACCACAAATTGCGATTTGCCAATACGAGCATTGCCACCAAATTCGGCAAATATTCCACCAATAAATGCAGTAGGATCCAATTTCCCCCGTGTAAGCACAGCGGCAATCATAGAAGTTGTAGTTGTTTTACCATGCGCTCCTGCCACTGCAATGCCAAAACGTCCATTAATAAAATGTGCCAATAGTTCTGAACGGTGCCAGATCGGAATCTTGGCTTTTTTTGCTGCCTCCAGTTCTACATTATCTGGAGTAATGGCTGTAGAATAAATCACTAAGTCTGCCCCTTCAATGTTTTCAGCCAGGTGAGAAAAACTTATTACTGCTCCTTCCTCTTGTAACTTAGTAGTGATTGAGCTTTGTTTTTTGTCGGAACCGCTAACTGTATAACCTAAATCAAGCAATGCATGAGCCAAGGCACTCATTCCATACCCACCGATACCTATAAAATGAATATGTTTGATTTTGTTCAGCAAAAGGCGACCCTTCTTTCCCATTCAGTCTCACTTTTTTAGTTTATGTTGAAAACTAAATATAGTGATGTTTACCTCTTATGTTATTCCAGCTTTTTAGTCATTGATTAGTTTAAATCGCTAAGTTAAGATGTCGAAAAGTAAAATATTGATGTCTATTACTGTTGTCGAAAATACTAAAAACTTATTATGCAAATTTATTATGTTAAGTACCCCAATTATGCTGCATGCTGTTTTTGCAAGATTTTGTTAAGAATTTCTGTCTTTATTTTATTGTAATAATCCACATAATCCACAGAGTTATCCACAAAAATAACCCCATAAAGCTTAGATTTATAAAAAATATCCACATTATCCACAGCATGTTACCATAATTAATTTTATTAATAAGATCATAGAGAGTTTTAATCAGCCTGCCAAATCTTGTCTAAAACAGGCGTTGCATTTAAGTCGAGTCCTGCGAATTTTTGGGAAATATACAGGTCCCAACCTGCGGCAGCCACCATAGCTGCATTGTCAGTACAAAGACTCACAGGAGGTACCAATAAAGAGATGCCCTCTTTCTGCAAAGAAAGTTCTAAGCGCTCTCTTAACAAGCTGTTTGCCGCCACACCTCCAGCCAAAAGAACAGTTTTTACCTGTTTGCCCGCAGCAGCTAAAACTGTTTTTTCAACCAGGATATCAATAACAGCTTCCTGGAAACTGGCAGCCACATCAGCGACAATAAAAGACTGGCCTTTTTGCCGTAAGTTATGCAAAGTATTAATCACTGCAGACTTTAGCCCGGAAAAAGAAAATTCAAGCATATCATCCTGCCCGGAGAAAGCGCGTGGAAAGTTAAAAGACCTCGGATCTCCCTTTGCAGCTGCCTTCTCAATGGCGGGGCCACCCGGGTAACCTAAATTAAGAACACGTGCAACCTTGTCAAAAGCCTCACCTGCGGCATCATCACGTGTTCCCCCCAACAAAGCAGCCTGCGAGCGAGATGACAGATGGAGCAGACTTGTATGCCCGCCGGAAACTACCAGGCATACGGCGGGAAATGTCACTTCATGAACAAGATAATTAGCTGCAACATGGGCCAGCACATGATTTACTGCTACCAGCGGTTTATTTAAAGCATATGCAAGTGTTTTGGCACAATTGACTCCTACTAATAATGCCCCAACCAAACCAGGGCCGCTGGTTACAGCAATAGCTGCCAAATCAGCAAAAGTACAGCCGGCCTCCTGCAGTGCTTTTTCCACAATATTATTAACTATTTCTATGTGCTTGCGGGAAGCAACCTCGGGCACTACACCCCCATATTTTTGGTGCTCCTTAATTTGTGAAGCAACAACATTGCTTAATATTTCCGTGCCATTAGCAACAACTGCTGCAGCCGTCTCATCACATGAAGTTTCCAGCCCCAAGATTAATTTTTTTTCCATAGCTTCCTCTCCCAACCCTGCTCTGCAGCCGGCACAATTTTTTTATTCGCAGCAGAAACACTATATTTGTCACAAAAGGAAGGTAGTTTGTCCAGCCACATAACAAGTGCATCTTCATCAGTATAATAATTAGGGCGTACTCCACAAGCGGCAAACCCTAATTTTTTATATAGTGACTGCGCTTTTAAATTGGAAATGCGCACTTCCAAAGTAATTCTGGTGGCACCTTTTTTAGCTGCCTCAGCAATAACATGCTCCAGCAAAGAACGTCCAAAACCTTTACCCTGCCAGGGTGGACTAATAGCCAAGGTGGTAATATGGGCTTCATCCAGGATTACCCAAATACCCGTATATCCTGCTACTTCGCCATCTATTAATAGTACATAGTATGAAGCAAAACCATTATCTAAAATCTCATTGATAAAAGCATGCTCAGACCAAGGAGAACTGTAAACCTGCTTTTCAATGGCTACTACACTTGGCACATGACTAAACTTCATCGGCTCAATGGAGACATTCAACAGGATTCGCCCCCTTCTTGTAAAGAGCGCATATATTTTCTTTCCGCTTCTGAGCGACGCACATAAAATGGCACCAAATCACGCCATGAGTGAGCATAACCGGCTGCTAGCTGTTTTAAACCAAGGCGTGCCACTGTGGCAGCACGGCAGATAGATCCCTCCGGTGGCGGGAAGCAGGCTCTGTCGCCAAGTTTTTCTTTGATCAGTTGGCTGTATATTGGCACTGCATCGCCTACAAACAGAACTTTTTGCCTATGCTGTTCTAATTCTTGTAATAAATCTGCTAATGCTAAAGCCCGATCCGCCGTTAGGCGCTGAGGTTCTTCTGCCGGCAGGAAAAAAGCATTGTAAACTTGCTTGCGCCTGGCATCAAGAATAGGGCTAATAATACCGGGAAACAAGGAATGTCCGGCAGCAAGTGCTTCTAAAGTAGAAACTCCATAAAGCGGTATTTCCAGTGCCTGGGCTAATGATTTCGCCGTAACCATACCAATCCGTAAACCGGTAAAAGAACCAGGTCCAGCAGCTACAGCTATACCGCTTAAGTCATTTACTTTTAGCCCCGTATCCCTTAATAATGTATCAATTAACGGCAAAAGCCTTTCCGAATGCGTCTTCTTAACCTGCTGAGTATATTCTGCCAGTGTTTTTTCCGCCGTTACTACCGCTACACTGCACACTAAAGTAGCCGTTTCAATTCCCAAGACAATCATTTTTTCATCTCCCAGTCGTTAAACCCTGCACAATTTGCAAATAAGGCTCTTCCTCTGCGCGCAACAAAATCTGGCGCCTGTCTGCACCTAGGTTTTTAATGGTCACAGATAAAGCCGGCCAATGCAGATATTCAGAAAATTTACCTGCCCATTCTATCAAGCTTACTCCCTTACCATCAAGACACTCATCAAGACCGATTTCATACAAATCATCTTCATGGTCTAAACGGTATAAATCAAAGTGGTAAAAAGGTAGTTGCCCCTGATGCTGCTGTAGCAAAATAAATGTCGGGCTGGTAATAGGTGTATTAACACCAATACCACGGGCAATGCCACGAGCAAATACAGTTTTTCCCGCCCCAAGCTCCCCATCTAAATAAATAACAGCCCCGGGAAATAGTTGCTCGCCAATACGCATGCCAAGTTCCTCGGTTTCCGCTTCGCATAATGTTTCCAGTTTGACTTCCAAAGTAAGTACCACCTTAAAAATGCTGATAACCTTTAAACTGTAGTTTTTCCCATTTTCCTTCTTTTGTAACCATACCAATCTCAGTAGCTTCGGTTATCTCACCTATTGGTATTATTGCTTGGCCAAAATACTCATAAAAAGACTGAGCTGTAGAAGCAAAAAATTCTGGCGGCAAGGTGAAAAGCAATTCATAATCTTCTCCACCATGCATAGCTAAACTAAGGGGATCTATTTCCTTTAAAGGAGCCACTGCAGCTGCAACCCAATGGATAGGAATTTTATCTTCATAGAGAAGAGCGCCACAACCACTGGCTTGACAGATTTCCAACACATCTTTGCTTAAACCATCTGAAATATCCATAGCTGCAGTTACTACACCAAGTTTTGCCAGCCATTCTGCTTCTTTTACACGCGGCAGAGGCCGGTAATGCGCCAATAAAGCTTGTGTCCGTACCGTTGCTGCACATGGTAAGTTATGCTCTAGCAGCAGCAATCCAGCCGCTGAAGCGCCTAATGCACCCGTTGTACAGAGCAAATCACCTGCCTTAGCTCCGCTGCGTAAAAGTGCCTTTCCCTGCTCTACTTCTCCCTGAACAGTTACGCTGACAACCAAAGGGCCAGGTGATGCAACCGTGTCCCCACCACTCACAGCTACTTTAAAGTCCAGAGCTAAATCTACCAGTCCCTCATAGAATTCTAGAATAAATTTACTTTCCATGGCAGGTGGTATAGCTAGAGCTACAAAAGCATGGCGGGG
>JAAZJT010000150.1 GCA_012800215.1 Bacillota bacterium
ACAGTTTTAGCTTCTGCATCTACTTCACCTATTCCCAGAACGCCTACAGCTTCAGCAATAGCATCTGCCAATGCTTGCAGTTTTGTCTGCTCTCCACTGGCCTTCACCCTTACACCATTAACAGAGAACTCCAAAATATTAATATCTCCAGGTGCATCCTTTACAATTGCAGTTGGCTTTGTCCTCATGGATCCTTTATTCTCAAAAGTAATCACACTTATAACTTGCATGCCGGGAATTAAATCAAGGTCATAGTGAATTGATTTTAATGTTTGTTTATCGTTGTCAGTACTTTCAGTAGTAATATCGGGATATTTTATGGAATACTGAGCAGCATTCCCCTCCGTTACCTCAACAACACCATCTTTAGTCATAAGTTTAACTGTAGTATCCCCTTTAGCTATTTCTACAAATAACTCACCGGTTTTAACTGTACCGCCAATATTAAAGCTCTGGGTCCAAGCAGCATAACCAGCACCCATCAATGCTAAAGCAGCCACGAGGGCTAATAAGACAAATCTTGTTTTTTTCATCTATAACACTCCCCACTCCAAAATCTCTACATTGTATTTTATAATTAATAATAAAAACTGCATATTACACAGAGTTACCATTTCTATGCTAAAGAAGTACCATGCCTATAGCACTAAAGTGTCATTTGCTGTCAAATTTAGTTTGAATGTAGTTCTCAACCGGCAAAATATCACCAAATATTACCATATAGTACACTCTGTTGCCATCAAAAACATAGAATTCTATTTTTCTTTCCAGGGGAGTATCAACTTTATAATAGAGAACAGGCTGGCTTAATTCATCGGCAATTTTAACCATATCATCTATCGAATTAACATCTATGATATCAGAATATTTATAGGGAAGGCCATGTTCCAGTCCCGCCAGCCTTTCGCCGTGCTCTTTAAAGATTTGCGTAATGCTTTTAGTAAACCGATCAGGGGGAGCAGCCACTTTGACCAGCATGGCAATGGCAATGGCCAAGATAAGGAAAAGCAGTGAGAAGATAAAAAGAATACTTACCTTTACGGTGTTAACGGGTATTACATATTTCATAGTTGTAGTGAGTGCATCTTCGCCCCCGGCTTCCGGAGAACTTTCAATTTTAAATACATTCTCGCCAATGGGGATTAAAAGATTAGATACAATGGTATCTTCCAGAGATCTTCCGGCACTTGCAGCATTAGTTTGAACAGTAAAAACCACCTCTAAGACTACCGGGCTGTTAACTTCTGAATCAGCAGAATTTTTTTCCTTCACAGCCAAATAGTCATCAAGTTTTACCGGTACAGTCAGCTCAAGCTTTTTTACCGCATCCCTTTCTTCTTCCACTACCGGAGAAACCAGGACATAATCTTTACTCCACAGTATTTCGTTCTCTTTACCATGAAGCCCCAGCAGCTTGGCAGTGACCTGATATTTAGTAGTCAAGTCTGCAGCAGCACTGCCTTTGTATTCGAAAACAAATTTAGTCTCAATATAGTCTATGTACTTTAAAATATAATTTCGGTCCTTGGGCAGATATGGCTCGTCATAAACAAGGTTAGGCCGGAGAAAAACTTTATAATCAATATTGCCTTTGCTTTGGTAAGAATAGATTATTTCTTCCTTTTCCTTATATTGAGGTACCCGCCATGAGTAGATGCCCAAAGCAAATAAAACACCTGCCAAGACTAAACACAGTGTTACCAGAAATATTTTTACTTTCCTGCTTAACTTCATGCTTTCACCTCAGCACTGTTAGAATTCTACCTCTTGAACGGGGACTTCACGCTTAGAGTTTAACAAAATCGTCAGTTTGCCCAGTTTGGGAACAGAGCCGATCATTTTTCCCCGTACCTGTTCAGGGCTGACCAAGTTGGCATCAGCCGCACTATTGTTATCACCTTTAGTCTGAAAGAAACCGTTTTCGTCAATTGCCATGACACGATGAACGATAAAATATTCTCCCGTCCAATATTGAATGACATCTCCCGTTTTAATGTCAGCAACATCACATTTTAACATTAAGGCTACATCACCCGGAAACAAAACAGGTTCCATACTTCCTGTCAAAATTACTGTAGGAAATACCTGGAATACACCCACTGCAAACCAAATCATCAGAATTGACAGCACACTGGCAGCGATCCATGCTTTCGGGTTATATTCCTCTTGTTCGCGCAGCTTAATTTTTTTGGCCTTTTGCTGATAAGCCTGCCGGACTGCA
>JAAZJT010000151.1 GCA_012800215.1 Bacillota bacterium
CAGATAATTCCACATGCAGCTAACTGTTTTGGTATATTTTTACTTAGGCAAGCATTTATGCAGGTACCGGAAGAACTATTAGAATCGGCGCGCTTGGATAATGCAAATGAGTTCCAAGTGCTTACTGAAATTATGTTACCTATGGCTATGCCTACCCTAATTTCTATTATGTTGCTTTCGTTTATTGCCCACTGGAATGACTATTTCTGGCCCTTTATTATGAGCACAACAAAGGAAGTATATCCACTTACCATTGGTATTGCAGCACTTAGAGATGTTGAAGGCGCTTTTGCATGGGACATTATTATGGCAGGTAATACTATCCTTGTTTTGCCTATAATTATTGTTTATGCCATCTTACATAAGCGCATAATACGCGCATTTGCATATACCGGTATTAAATAAGGGTGTTTCTGTGGCAATAGGTGTTTCTTGCGCTAGCGTTCTAAGCCCTAAGACCGGAGGATTTAGGCTTGAGGATTTCAACCAAGTTGCGCCTAATGTAAAGGTCTGTCGGCTTTAATATATTAAAAGGAGTTAAATTGATTATGGCAAAACATGTTATAGTTATTTCCAATGATGCTATGGTATATGAGGACCTTCTTACACTAAAGGCTCTCCCCACCTTTGCATCCGTTTGGAACCAGATAGCGCAAGTTAAGCATGTACGCTCAGTATACCCAACCATTACTTACCCCTGCCATACCACAATAATTACCGGCGTATATCCTGACAAACACGGTATTGTTAATAACGAAACCCCGGAGCTGCTTGTACAAACATCAGTTTGGCACTTGTTCCGTAAAGACATTATGGTACCCGACTTGTTTGATGTTGCTAAGAATAACGGGCTTACTACAGCTTCGGTTTTCTGGCCGGTTACTGGCAATCACCCCAACATTGATTTTTTAATCAATGAATATTGGCCACAAAATAAGGAAGAATCTCTACAAGATTGCTTTATAAACTCCGGCAGCAGCCCTGAAGTGATAAAAAAAGTTGTTGAACCTAATCTCTGGCGTTTAGTAAACCGTACGCATCCCTATTGCGATGATTTTATATACAATTGCGCTTGTTCTATGATTAGAAAATTTAAACCCAACCTATTAATGATACATTCCGCCAATTTAGATGATTATCGTCATAAAACTGGTGTATTCACTAAAAAGGTAACGCACGGTCTTCATGAAATTGATTCATGGATGGGGCAACTTATTCAAGCTACAAAGGACGCAAATATCTACGATGATACTGATTTTATAATGGTCAGCGACCATGGTCAGTTGAACATAACACGCGCTGTGGCAATAAATGTAATGTTTGCTAGAAACGGCCTGATTTATATTGATGAAAACGGTGAAATTACAGATTGGACAGCTTTTTGTAAGTCTACCGGACTATCAGCACAAGTTTACCTAAAAAACTCAAATGATACTGACGCATTAAAGCGTACGCATGATTTTCTCAATTGGATGTGCGAAGAGGGTGTTTATGGCATCAGTCGAGTTTACGCAGCTAAAGAAGCACAGGAAGAGGAACATCTTGCAGGAGATTTTTCTTTTGTACTTGAAACCGATGGTTATACTGCCTTTCACAATGACTGGCGTATGCCACTGGTTCGCAGCAAAGTTCTTACTGATTATCGCTATGCTAATGCATCTCACGGTCACCACCCCGATAAGGGACCGCAACCTACCATGTTTGCCTTTGGTCCGGATTTTAAGCCCGGCGCAACAATAGAACGTGCACGCTTAGTCGATATAGCTCCCACTGTTGCAAAAGCATTGGAAATTAATTTTATAAAATCAGATGGACAAATCTTGGAACAACTATTTCGCTAAGTTTTATCTGTCATTATTTTTGTTATTCAACTTAATATTTTTTTGCTTCTTACAGCTGCAGTTTTAGTGCACTCTATCACAGAAAGCTCGACAAAATTCTTTAGGTTTGCGATAATGAAATTAAAGATGATTTTTGGTAAAATTTTAGCGATTTAAATCTAAGGAGGAGTAACACTTATGAGCAAACGAATTGTGGTTGCTATGGGCGGAAACGCTATTCTATACAAAGAAGCGTCCGCTGCAGCTCAACAACAAGAAGTTATTAAAATATGTAAATCCATTGCAAATCTTATTATGGAAGGCTATGAAGTAATAATCACACATGGAAATGGTCCGCAGGTTGGAAACCTTCATTTACAACAACGCGCTGCCAATAGTCCGGAAAATCCTATATTTCCTTTGGATAGTTGTGTAGCTATGACTCAAGGTAGTATTGGATATTGGCTTCAAAATGCACTGAGTAACATTTTGCACAAATTAGGTTGTGACAGGGATGTAGTTTCTCTTATTACTCAGGTTGAAGTAGATGCAACTGACCCTGCTTTTAGCGCTCCTACCAAACCCATTGGTCCATTTTTGTCAAAACAAAAAGCACTTCAGGAAAAAGAAGCGATGGGTGGCTCCTACATGGAGGATGCTGGACGCGGTTGGCGCAAAGTTGTTCCTTCTCCCCATCCTATCGATATTA
>JAAZJT010000152.1 GCA_012800215.1 Bacillota bacterium
CATTATGTTCCTCCTCCTTTACCTATTTTGCCGCTGCGGCACGCCTTTTTGCTGCTTTAATTTCGGCTTTAGCCATTCCAATCCACTGGGTAAGGGGTCGTTTAGCAGGGCAAATATAGGAACAACAGCCGCACTCAATGCAGTCTAAAGCGTTGTAAGCTTCAGCCTTATCGTACATACCATGCTCTACACAAGCACCAATAAATAAAGGCGTAATGCTAACAGGGCAAACTTCAACACATTTGCCGCATTTAATGCAGGGATGAATTTCATATACATCTACATCCTGCTCTGACAAACATAAGATACCTGAAGTACCTTTAGTAACCGGCAAGTTCTCCGGACCAGGCACTGCAAAGCCCATCATAGGACCGCCCATAATTAGTTTGCGCACATCATCTGTAAAGCCGCCGCACTCTTCTATTACTTGTTCGACAGGCGTTCCCACATGAACAAGAAGATTTTGCGGTTCCTTAACTCCGGAACCGGTGATTGTGACAATTCTCTCAATCAAAGGCAGGCCTTTAACTACCGCATCAGCAATGGCAATACATGTTCCTGCGTTTTGTACCACGCATCCGACGGCTGCCGGCAGACCGCCTGAAGGAACCTCTCTGCCTGTAAGCACAGTAATTAATTGTTTTTCTGCCCCTTGTGGATACTTAGTATGCAAAGCGTAAACCTCAATATTAGGTTCATTGGCAGCTGCCTTTTGCATAACTTCCACGGCATCCATTTTATTATCTTCAATTCCGATTAAGCCTTTTGCTGCGCCAACAGCTTTCATCACTAGTTTAAGACCAATAATAATTTCCTCTGGACGTTCCAACATAGCACGGTGATCTGCAGTTAAGTAAGGCTCACATTCAGCTGCATTTACTAAAACGTAATCAATTTTTTGTTCTGGTGGCGGTGCCAGTTTTACATGAGTAGGAAATGTTGCTCCCCCCATACCAACAATGCCCGCCTCACGCACTATTTTCTTTAATTCATCTGCATTTAACTGTTCCCAATCGGGATTTGGCTTCACATCCTCATGCCAGGTATCCTGAAAGTCATTCTCAATAAACACAGCATCTACTGTACGGCCGAGTGCAGAATTACAAGGTCCTATATTAATGACTTTACCCGAAATACTGGCATGCACCGGTGCCGAAATAAAGCCTTTACTGTCACCAATTTTTTGCCCTTTTTTCACAAAATCGCCAACTGCTACTAAAGGTTCGCAGGGTGCACCAATATGTTGTGACAAAGGAATTATTGCCACAGCTGGGGCTTTGGCAGAAACGACAGGCTTTCCTTCCGTTGCACTTTTATAGTCCCCCGGATGTACGCCTCCCTTAAACGTCTTTAAGCTCATCTGTTTAATTCACCCCTTTGAAGTAAAATAAAAATTTGCAAAGATAAAGGCTTAACCTTAGACATATTCGTAAAAAGTACTACATAATCCTGCCCTGCATATAAATTTAATTATGCCACATTTTCAACCTTTAGGCAGTTAAAGGAAAAGGCACGTCATGAGTGCCTTTATTAATTAGCTTATCACGAATTCTGCGAATAAAACTTTTTTAAAACTTCACGTGCTTCACTAATTGTGTATAATGAGCCAGAAAAACAAAGAGCTTCATCGGCTTTCGTTGCGGCAACAGCTTCTGCAACGGCATCCGGTATAGCTTCTACCACCTTTACAGGGATATTGTGGCAGTACTTTTTAACTATTTCGGCCAGAACATGCGGATCGGCTGCACGGGGATTATTGGGCGTTGTTACAATTACCTCAGCCGTTGCCAAAGGCACAATTACCCCAACAATTTCATCCACCGCTTTATCACCAAGAACACCAAGAACAAGATGAAGCTTTCTACCCTGTAGCAATTCTTCCAAAGCAGCACGCAATGCCAGTACACCATCCGGGTTATGCGCACCATCTACCAACACCAGAGGCGCACGGGAAAAAATCTCCAGCCGACCCGGCCATGCTGTCTGCAAAAGCCCTTCCCTAACAGCCTGCTCATTAAAGGGAATGGGCATTAATTCTCTGGCAGCTATTGCCAAGGAAGCATTACGCGCCTGATGACGCCCCAGGAGTTTAATTTGCAAATCATGCAGTTGATGCTGCGGGCTGCTATAGTTAAAAGTAAGTCCATCGAGAGTAAGCGCTGACACCTGCTGCGCAAAATCCACATCCAAGGTGTACATTGGCGCTTGTTTACTTTCTGCTACCTCGCGGATAACAGTTAAGGCTTCTTCTTTTTGTGCCCCTGTAACGACAGGAATTCCAGGCTTAATAATGCCGGCTTTTTCAGCGGCTATGGCAGCAACGCTATCTCCTAAAGTTTCTGTATGATCTAAAGCAATATTAGTAATGACAGTCACATCTGGCGTAATTACATTAGTGGCATCTAAGCGACCACCCAGGCCTACTTCCACCACAACCCAGTCGGGAGCAGCCTGAGCAAAATAAGTAAAAGCCAGTGCCGTAACTACTTCAAATTCTGTTGGCTGACCAATGGGAGAAGCAGCCAGCTCCTCCACTGCGCCCTTTACCTCCTCTACCAATTTAACCAAATAATCCTCACTTATATCTTTACCATTAATGGCCATTCGATTCGTAAATGCCTCTATATAAGGAGATGTATAAAGTCCTACCCGGTATCCTTCAGCCTCTAATATTTTCGCCAAAAAAGCCGATGTTGATCCCTTGCCGTTTGTCCCCGCCACGTGGATGGTACGAAACTTTTGCTGTGGATTGCCCAGCAGCTCCATCAGCTTAGTGACACGCTCCAAACCAAGACTCGCGCCAAAACGATATAAACCATGTATCCAGTTTAATGCTTCTTCATAATTCATCTCTTTGCCTCCGCTTCTAGCGCAGACTAAGTATCCGCTCTTGGATCTTATCGCGCCGCAATCGATAATTTTCGGCTTTAACCCTCTCTTCCGCCACAACTTCTGCCGGTGCCTTTGCTAAAAATCCCTGGTTCTGCAATTTTTTCTCCGCACGTTCTATCTCTGCTGTTAATTTTTGCAGTTCTTTTTCCAGTCTTTTTATCTCCTGCTCAATATCAATCAGTCCGGCCAAAGGCAGAAAAATTTCTATATCTTCTACTACAGCAGTAAGCGCCTGTTTTGGCTGTTGTGAAAGACCTTGCGCAATTTCCACTTTTTCCAGTCCAGCCAGCTTCTGAAGCATCGGTGCATTCTCCTGTAAAGCTGCTTGAGATTCAGGATTTGAAACATTAAAGATAACTTGTGCTTTCTTTCCGGGCGGCAGCTGGACTTCACTCCGTAAAAAGCGAATATTTCGCGTCACCTCCATCACCAGATTAACCCGGTCATGAGCTGCCGAAAATTCCAAAGCTGCATCATATTCGGGCCAGGAAGCCAGAACAATTGTCTCCCCGTTATGGGGAAGTTTCTGCCAGATCTCCTCTGTAATAAAAGGCATAAAGGGGTGCAGCAGCCTTAATGTCCGCTCCAGAACATAAGTTAAAACAGAACGCACAACCTTCTTATCTTGATCGTTTTGTGCAGTATAAAGTGGAATCTTTGCCAGCTCAATGTACCAATCACAAAAATCATTCCATAAAAACTCGTAAATAGTACGCGCTGCTTCCCCCAACTCATAAAGATCCATGAGACGGTTGACTTCACGCACAGTTTGATTGTAGCGATGTAAAATCCATTTATCTGCTGCAGTTAAATTGGTAAGCTCCACATCTTCCACACTAAAACCATCTAAATTCATTAAAACAAAACGGGAAGCATTCCAAATTTTATTAGCAAAGTTACGGCTGTTTTCCACGCTTTCCTGCCGGAAACGCTGGTCATTACCAGGAGCCTGTCCGGTTATAAGGGTAAAACGTAAAGTATCGGCGCCGTATTTATCAATAATCTCGATGGGATCAATACCGTTACCCAAAGATTTGCTCATTTTTCGGCCTAGGGCATCACGTACCAAACCATGAATATAAACAGTGGAAAAAGGTATTTGCTTTTGAAATTCTAAGCCCATAAAAATCATGCGCGCAACCCAAAAATAAATAATATCATAACCTGTAACCAATACATTTGTGGGATAGTAATGAGCCAAATCTGCTGTCTGTTTAGGCCAGCCTAAAGTAGAAAAAGGCCACAATGCTGATGAAAACCATGTATCCAGTACATCATCATCTTGCTTAAGCGTATCTCCGCCACAATGGGGACAACTTTGCGGTTCAGTACGTGAAACAATGGTTTCTCCACACTCACAATACCAAGCCGGAATACGGTGACCCCACCAAATTTGGCGGGAAATACACCAATCACGTATATTTTCCACCCAGTTGAGATAAATTTTTGTAAATCTTTCGGGGACAAAGCGTATTTCGCCGTTTTTAACTTTCTCAATGGCAGGTTCTGCTAAAGGTTTCATGCTCACAAACCACTGTTTAGACTGGAGTGGCTCAATTATAGTATGACAACGTTGACAATGCCCAACTGCATGAGTATGGCTCTCCACCTGCAGCAGTGCGCCTTCTTGCGTCAAATCCTCCACCACTTGTTTCCTGGCTTCAAAACGGTCTAAGCCGGCATATTTGCCAGCTTCAGCCGTCATGGTGCCATCATCTGCAATCACTAACACAGATGGTAGTTGATGACGCTGTCCTATGGCAAAGTCATTGGGATCATGGGCAGGAGTAATTTTCACGGCACCGCTGCCAAAAGACGGATCAACATAATCATCGGCAATAATGGGGATTTTCCTTTGCATTAAAGGTAAAATAACATAACTGCCCACAAGATGCTGATAACGGGAATCCTGCGGATGTACTGCCACCGCCGTATCTCCCAGCATTGTTTCCGGGCGCGTTGTAGCTACAACTATATGTCCTTCTCCTTCAGCCAATGGATACCTGATGTAAGTAAGGGACCCTTCTGTGTCCTCATGTTCCACTTCAATATCAGATAGCGCTGTCTGACAGCGGGGACACCAATTAATAATGTAATTACCTCGGTAAATTAAACCTTTTTCATACAGGGAAACAAACACTTCACGCACGGCATGGGAACAACCCTCATCCATCGTAAAGCGTTCACGGGACCAGTCACAGGAAACGCCTAATTTATAAAGCTGCCCCAGAATCCGCTTATGATATTCGTCTTTCCACTGCCACACTCGCTCCAAAAACTTTTCACGACCTAAATCATAACGTGTTAGCCCCTCTACTGCCAGGTGTTCTTCCACTTTAATTTGTGTAGCAATTCCGGCATGGTCTGTACCGGGCAGCCATAATGTGTCAAAACCTTGCATTCTTTTGCGGCGAATAAGAATATCCTGAATAGTATTATCTAAAGCATGTCCCATATGTAAGCTGCCGGTCACATTGGGGGGTGGGATAACAATAGTGAATGTCTCTTTTTCCAAATTGCGCTCTGCCTCAAAATATTTGCGCTCCAACCACTGATGGTATAATCGGCCTTCAACCTCAGCGGGATTGTATACTGGAGCCAGGTTTTTATCAGTCATGGAATTCCTCCTTACAACTCACAAAAAAGCTTCGCTCATATTCTTTTATCACTATAATGGATGCCACATTTGATGTCAAGAAAGCACTATTTATAAATCCAATTTTGCAAAAAAATTCTACGCTAAAATCTTTTTCAGATTAAGAATGGGGCAGTTAAGCTGCCCCATTTTATAATATATACTGTCTTATAACTGACCAAAGTTCTTCTTTACCCTGTCCGGTCTGAGAAGAATAAAGAATAACCGGTCCCTGTGCGCCTAGATTAAGGCCTGCACGGATTTGTTTGAGCTGCTTTTGCCAGTTACCGCGTGAAATTTTATCTGCCTTACTGGCAACTATCGCTGTGGGCAAATTGTAATATGTTAACCAGCGGTACATTTGCAAATCATCAGCTGTGGGTGGATGCCTGACATCAACAAGAAGTACTACTAATTTTAATGTTTTACGATTACTTAAATATGTTTCAATTATTTGTGCCCACTGCCGTTTCATTTGTTGTGAAACACGTGCAAAACCATAACCGGGTAAATCAACAAAATAAAAGGCATTATTTATGACAAAGAAATTAATAAGACGTGTTTTACCAGGGCTTCTACTGGTCAAGGCAAGTTTTTTTCTATTAGTAAGTGAATTTAGCAGTGAAGATTTACCAACATTAGAACGCCCCACAAAAGCCACTTCCGGGTACCCAGTCTGCGGGTACTGCTCGCTGCTGACAGCACTGGTAACAAATTCGGCTGAGACAATTTTCATTTTCCTAAATCCTCAGTTGCCTCTTCGACAATCTCTGCTGCCAAAGCATGCGGCAATACTTCATCCATATGCTCGACCATAATAAATTCCAAGCGTCGGCGTACATTTACAGGTATTTCCGAGAGATCTTTTTCATTATCCTTTGGCAGGATAATAGTCTTTATACCGGCACGGTGAGCTGCCAAAACTTTTTCTTTAAGTCCTCCAATGGGTAGTACGCGACCGCGCAGTGTAATTTCACCGGTCATTGCCACTATCCGCTTATACGGGCGCCTGGTCAAGGCAGATATTAAAGCTGTCGCCATGGTAATACCGGCGGAAGGCCCGTCTTTAGGGATTGCTCCCTCGGGAATATGAATATGAATATCGTATTTTTCATGGAAATCTTCTTCGATTTTTAGATCTTTCGCCCGGGTGCGAATATAGGACAAACCGGCCTGTGCCGACTCCTGCATTACTTCACCCAGTTTCCCGGTCAGCATTAACTTGCCTTTACCCTTCATCAAAGTTACTTCAATTATCAGCGTATCTCCGCCGGCCTCTGTCCAAGCCAACCCTGTAGCAATACCTACTTCATCCTTATCCTCGGCCAAACCGTAACGATAACGTGGCACGCCTAAGTATTTATGCAAATTCTGGACAGTTATGGCAGACCGCAGTTTATTATCCTGAACCACATCTTTAGCTACTTTGCGGCAAATAGCAGCCAGCTGGCGCTCCAGATTCCGCACACCTGCTTCCCTGGTATACTGACGGATTACTTTGCGTATAGTTTTCTCAGATATAGTAAGGTTATTTTTTTCTAACCCATTTGCTTCCAGCTGTTTAGGCAGAAGATGCCTTTTGGCAATTTCCACTTTTTCCTCTTCCGTATAACCAGGCAAATAAATAGTTTCCATCCTGTCTAATAAGGGTTTAGGGATGTTATAAAGGGTATTGGCAGTAGTAATAAACATAACATGGGAAAGGTCAAAAGGTATTTCCAGGTAGTGGTCAGAAAAAGCATTGTTTTGTTCCGGGTCCAGGACCTCTAAGAGGGCAGCAGAAGGATCACCGCGAAAGTCAGTAGACATTTTATCAATTTCATCCAGTAAAAAAACAGGATTTTGTGATTTTGCCTGGCGCATGGCCTGAATGATTCGTCCTGGCATCGCGCCTACATAGGTACGGCGATGTCCCCGGATTTCAGCCTCATCCCGTACGCCCCCCAATGAAATTCTGACAAAATTACGCTGGAGGGAGCGGGCTACGGAACGTGCCAAGGAAGTCTTGCCTACACCGGGCGGTCCTACTAAGCAGAGAATTGGACCTCTTAATTTTTTCGCTAACTGGCGCACGGCCAAATACTCTATAATCCGCTCCTTTACTTTATCCAGAGCATAATGATCTTCATCCAGAACCTGCTGGGCCATATTCAAATCTAGGCGGTCTTCTGTTTGTTCTGACCATGGGAGTGCTAAAATCCAATCGAGGTAATTTCTAACTACAACTGCCTCAGCCGCAGCTGGCGGCATTTTTTCCAGCCGCTCCACTTCTTTCAGAGCCTTTTCTGCAACTTCCTCAGGCAACTGTGCTTCGTTAATTTTTTCGCGGTAGTCGTCTGCTTCTGCCATCCGTTCATCTCTTTCCCCAAGTTCCTTTTGAATGGCCTTCATTTGTTCACGCAAGTAATATTCTTTTTGTGTCCGTTCCATCTGTTTACGGACACGCAGATTAATTTTGCGCTCAATTTCCAGGATCTCCATTTCATGGCTGAGAATCTCTGAAAGTTTATGCAGGCGATCCCGCGGTTGTACCGCTTCTAAAATCTCCTGTTTCTGTTGGATTTTTAGTGTAAGATGAGAAGCTATCAAATCTGCCATTCTGCCAGGTTCTTCAATGCTGGAGACAGTTACAAGTGCCTCACTGGGTATTTTTTTACTTAATTTTATATACTGCTCAAACTGGTAAATGACACTGCGCATCAGTGCCTCTACTTCTATACTTTTATTCGGGTCTTCCGTTAATTCCTCCGCTTCAACCTTGAAATAGGGATCTTCGGATATAAAGGAAATCACATTGGCCCGCGTTAATCCTTCTACTAAAACGCGAATGGTACCACCGGGAAGCTTTAACATTTGCTTAATCTGGGCTATAGTCCCCATTGTGTAAATATCTGTAGCTTCTGGATCATCAATTTTTGCTTCTTTTTGCGCAACTAAAAGAATTTTATTGTCCTCTACCATTGCTTGTTCCAGGGCGCTTACAGAACGTTCCCGCCCCACATCTAGATGCAACACCATATTGGGGAATACTAAAACGCCGCGTAAGGGCAGAAGCGGTAATTGTTTTCTATTATTCGTCATAGAGCTCTGCCTCCTATTCTCGTTAGCTTCAGTAGTCGTATTCGCTAAAATAAACAAATATCCTTTTTCAAGAGAGCAATTTCCAGGTTAAGACAGTTAGCCAACCGGAAACTAGCTAACTGATGATGCAGATAATACTTGCGCAGAAGCAGGCAAAGGCTGTGCATTTTGTTTGCAGAGCGCATGTTCAAGAACTTCGCGCAAATTATCAACAGGGATTATTTCAATATCTGTTCTTTTAGCAAAAGCTTTTTGCCAGTTATCACGCGGGATAATTACCTTTTTAGCGCCAGCTAAACGGGCAGCTTCCACCTTGCAAGCTACACCTCCAATGGGCCGGACATAACCTCGCACTGATATTTCGCCCGTCATAGCTACCGTATTAAGAACCGGTATTCCTGTCAAGGAGGAATAAATTGCACAAGCCATAGAAATGCCTGCGGATGGCCCGTCTATGGGGGTGCCACCGGGAAAATTAACATGAATATCATAATCACTAGGATTAACATCAAGATAATCACGTAAAACAGTAAGCACATTTTCCACAGAGCCTTTCGCCATACTTTTACGGCGAATTAAGCGATGTGCGCCCCCCATTTCCTCTTCCTCCACCACACCGGTTACATGCAGCTGCCCTTTCCCTGCACCCACGTAATGTGAAGCTACCTCAATTTCAATTAAAGTGCCCATATTGGGCCCATAGACAGCCAACCCATTTACATAACCCACCTGTGGCCGTCGGGGAATCTTTATTTCAGGTCGCGGCGACATCTGGCTGGCGTTTATAACCCATTCCACATCTTCTACTGTAATTTGCTGAGTTACTTTATCGCATATGGCAATACCTGCAGCGATTTGGATAGTATTAACAGCTTCTCTGCCATTCTTGGCATACTTTGTTATTAAATCCAGGGCAGCCGGTTCTATGGCAAAGCCAATTTTTTTTGCTGCATTTGCTGCCACTATCGCAATTTCATTAGGTAAAAGCCCCCGGAAATATATTTCCAGGCAGCGTGAACGAATGGCAGGTGGAATCTCGTCTGCAGTACGCGTAGTGGCGCCAATTAAACGAAAATCTGCAGGCAAGCCATTTTGAAAAATTTCATGAATATGGACCGGTATATTTTTATCTTCCGGGTTATAGTAAGCACTCTCCAAAAAAACCTTCCGGTCTTCCAGGACCTTTAGCAGTTTATTCATTTGTGTAGGATGTAATTCGCCAATTTCATCAATAAAAAGAATACCCCCATGAGCCTTACTAACAGCACCAGGTTTAGGCTGGGGTACACCTGCTGCCCCCAGGGGTCCTGCACCCTGATAAATGGGGTCGTGCACTGTGCCGATAAGCGGGTCTGCAATGCCGCGCTCATCAAAACGTGCCGTTGTTGCATCAAGTTCAATAAATTTTGCATCAGCACTAAATGGTGAAGCAGAATTCTTTTTTGCTTCTTCCAGAACCAACCGGGCAGCCGCTGTTTTGCCCACGCCTGGAGGTCCATAGATAATAACATGTTGGGGATTTGGACCACATAAGGCTGCACGCAGGGATCTAATCCCTTCTTCTTGCCCAATTATTTCAGAAAATTTAGTAGGGCGGGTTTTTTCAGCCAAAGGTTCTGTCAATGAGATCTCTCTCTGCTTTTTTAGCTGTTCCAGCTCTTTACTTGATTCCTGCTTTACCGCAACTTTACTCGTGCGTTGTAAACGCAGCAGATTCCAGAAATATATGCCAATTACCAACGCAATAACAAACTGTACGATAACAATAACAGGCGTTAGGCTCGACAAAATGTTCCCCCCTTGACACTAAACTGCTTTTGATAGTATACCCAAGGGTAAAGGAAAAAAACGTATTTTAGAAAGTAAAAAAGGTGCACCTTGTGCACCTTTAAGCAGATTCCTCTTTTTTCTTTTTGCGCTTATCAGAAGTAACCAAAATAGGTTTTTCACGATTAGCAATTACTTCTTTTGTGATAATACATTTATCAATGTCAACATAAGAAGGTAGCTCATACATGACATCCAGTAAAATGCTCTCTAAAATAGCACGCAAACCACGTGCCCCCGTATTGCGGCGAATAGCCTCCTGGGCAATCATTTCTAAGGTGCCATCCTTAAATTCAAGGCACACATCATCCATCTCAAATAAACGCTGGTATTGTTTGATTAGCGCATTACGGGGTTCTGTCAAAATGCGAATTAAAGCATGCTCATCAAGTTCATTTAAAGCGGCTACTACAGGAACGCGACCCACAAATTCAGGGATGAGACCGAATTTAATTAAATCCTGCGGTAAAACATGCCTTAATATCTCGCCGATATTTTTTTCTCTTTTCCCGCTGACATCAGCGCCAAAACCAATTCCCTTGCGACCAATGCGGTTTTGAATAATTCGCTCAATACCGTCAAAAGCACCGCCGCAAATAAAAAGAATATTGGTTGTATCAATCTGCATAAATTCCTGATGTGGATGTTTGCGTCCCCCCTGGGGAGGAACACTTGCTACAGTTCCTTCTAAGATTTTTAAAAGTGCCTGCTGTACACCCTCGCCCGACACATCCCTTGTGATAGAGGGATTATCAGTTTTGCGGGCTATTTTATCGATTTCATCAATGTAAATAATTCCTTTTTCTGCTCTCTCTAGATCATAATCTGCAGACTGAATTAGTTTCAGCAAAATATTTTCTACATCCTCACCTACATAGCCGGCCTCTGTTAAGGAGGTAGCATCAGCAATAGCAAAGGGCACATTGAGAATACGGGCCAAAGTTTGCGCCAGCAAAGTTTTACCTACGCCAGTCGGGCCTATAAGCAAAATATTGCTCTTCTGGATCTCCACATCATCCGGTTTTTGTTCAGCATTAATACGCTTATAATGGTTATAAACGGCAACTGCCAGTGATTTTTTTGCTTCATCCTGGCTAATTACATACTGATCCAAAATTTCCCTAATCTCCATAGGGCGGGGAAGCTCAATCAGATCAAGCTCCATGTCTTCGGAGAGTTCTTCTTCAATAATCTCATTACACAGTTCTATACATTCATCGCAAATGTAAACACCGGGCCCAGCCACTAGTTTGCGTACTTGCTCTTGCGTCTTTCCGCAAAAGGAACACTTTAACTGCCCTTTTTCATCATTGAACTTAAACATAAATCTACCTCCTAAAGGAGTTTAACGTTTCTGCAGTACGCCATCGATTAAGCCATACTCTTTTGCTTGTTGAGCTGACATAAAGTAGTCGCGATCAGTATCACGGGAAACTTGCTCCACCGGTTTACCTGTATGCTTAGCTAGTATTTCATTCAGACGCTCCCGGATATTGATAATTTCTCGTGCATGAATCTCAATATCCACGGCCTGCCCCCGGGCGCCGCCTAAAGGCTGGTGAACCATTACACGGGAATTAGGCAAAGCAAAGCGTTTTCCTTCTGTACCTGCTGCCAGAAGCACTGCACCCATGCTGGCAGCTAAGCCTACACACATAGTGGAAACATCCGGTTTAATGTACTGCATTGTATCGTAAATTGCAAGACCGGAATAAACAGAACCTCCAGGAGAATTAATGTATAAATTAATATCTTTATCCGGGTCTTCAGATTCTAAAAATAAAAGTTGTGCAATAACTAGATTTGCAACTGTATCATCAATGGCACTACCAATAAAGATAATACGATCCTTTAACAGTCTGGAGTAAATGTCGTATGCACGTTCCCCGCGGTTCGTCTGTTCAACAACCATAGGTACTAAACTCATACTTAGTCCCCCCTACTCTTGGTTTTGAGCAGAAGCAGTTTCCGTTGTAATCTGTGCTTCAGCCAGCAAAAAATCAATTACTTTGCGGAAACAAATCTCCTGATGAATAACATCTAACTGCCCCTGTGCTGCAAAATAATCTTTAATAGTTTGCACATCTTGGCCGTAGTTATCAGCAAATTTTTTAATACGCTCTTCTATTTCTTCGTCTGTAGCAACAATTCCTTCTTTTTCAATAATGGCATCCAATACCAAATTGGCCTTTACACGCTGCTCTGCCTCATCACGATACTGTTCCCGCAGGTCAGACAAACTTTTCTGTGCTACTTCTAAAAATTTATCGAGCGTTAACCCTTGCATGCGCAAGTAATGTTCCATTTCATTTAACTGACGGTCAATTTCGCGTTCCACTAGTACATTGGGCAGTTCTACTTCCGCTGCAGCTGCCACTTGTTCAACAATTTTATTCTCGAGAAGAGTTTTAGCGCGTTGTTCTTCCTGCTCTTTCAGCTTATTCAAAATATCAGTTTTTAATTCAGTCAAAGTATCAAATTCAGAAATTTCTCTGGCAAAATCATCATTCAGTTCTGGCAGCTTTTTTCTTTTGATTTCATTTAATTTAACTTTAAACACTGCAGGTTTACCGGCTAAGCTCTCTTCCTGATAATCCTCGGGAAAAGTAACTTCAACATCCTTCTCTTCACCCGGCTTCATTCCTACTAATTGTTCTTCAAAACCGCCAATAAAGGTTCCGCTGCCTACTTCCAGCGAATAGCCTTCAGCTGTACCGCCATCAAACGGTTCCCCGTCGGTATAACCTGTAAAATCAATGATAGCTAAATCTCCCTTGCTGAGTGTCCCCTCTTCAACTACATGTAGGGTGGCATGCTGTTCCTGTAGCTGGGAAAGCCTTTTTTCGACATCAGCTTCCGTAACTTCACGAAGCTCCTTAGTTGCTGCAACACCGCGATACTCGCCCAGCTTAACTTCAGGCTTAACTTCTACTAATGCCTTAAAAATAACAGGCTTACCTTTTTCCATCTGTATGAGATCAATCTGTGGAGTGTCAAGTGGCTCAATTCCCGTTTCTTTTACTGCCTTATCATATGCATCAGGAACTAGAATTTCCAGCGCATCCTCATAAAGAATCTCGGGGCCGAAACGACTCTCTAAAATCGGCCGGGGAACTTTACCTTTGCGAAACCCATGTAAGCTCACATTTTTTACAACCTTCTTATAAGCCTTGTTGAGAGCGTCAGCAAGTTTCTCTTCCTCTACTTCAATTTCTAACTCAACTTTGCTGCCGTCTATTTTTTCCAATTTTACCATACCCTATGCTCCTTTAACTATATTTTATCGTATGCGCTTTTCGCCGCAGCAGTGAACCATATGTAGTGGTTGTGTTCATGCGCTGCATTATAGCATATCAAAAGTCAGCCTGCAAAGTATTTTACCATTAAATTAAGCAAAATGAAAGAAAATCAAAGAAAAAGTAATAATAAGCCCTAAAGTTAGACAGGCAACCTTAAATACAGTTTTCTATATTAACATAAAAAACGCCTAAATGGCGTCTTTTTTTACTGGAGCGGAAAACGGGATTCGAACCCGCGGCCCTCGCCTTGGCAAGGCGATGCTCTACCACTGAGCTATTTCCGCATTATATTGGTGCGGGCGGAGGGACTTGAACCCCCAAGGGAAAACCCACTAGATCCTAAGTCTAGCGCGTGTGCCAATTTCGCCACGCCCGCACATAACTAACAATAAAATGGGGTGGATGATGGGACTCGAACCCACGGCCCCCAGAGCCACAATCTGGTGCTCTAACCAACTGAGCTACACCCACCACAGTAAGCAAATTATAATAAATTCACAGACTTCAAAAGGTCTATAAGCTATGGTCAGACACCACGGCCTCTGACCTCTGACTTCTGACATCTATCTTATGGCACGCCTGGTAGGATTC
>JAAZJT010000153.1 GCA_012800215.1 Bacillota bacterium
CTTCTGCTCCTTCTTTACCGCCCTTATTGTCTCCCCCCGTTTGCTGTCCACAGCCAACTGCCAACGTCAACACAAAGACCATCAGCAGCAAGACAGACAAACATTTTTTTCTTGACATTTTTCTTCCTCCTTAGTGCTGAAATTTAAAAATAAAAAAATCCCAGCGCCCGGACTGAGAAAGCATAAAAAAACCACGTTTCCCTTGACCCGAGGGCACGACGTTTGTTGAATAGGCAGGTTTCCTGGCTACCGGTCATTACTTCACAGCGCCTTCCCCGAAAAACGAGTGGCAAATTGCTGTGAAATTCGCGGATACAGTGGCGGGACCGCTCAGGATTTGCACCTGATTCCCTTTAACTCAAAAGAGCACCTATTCTCACACGTTATTGGATTTGTAATTATTTTACCAGAGGCGGGAAATAAATGCAACTGTTTTCTCACTGCTGCAAACTATTTCAGACCCACTTCCCTTTTCATGGCCTTCACTTCAGAAACTGTCAGGCGCCGCCACTGACCGATTTTTAAGCCCTTAAGCGTCAAAGGGCCCAAACGGACACGTTTCAGAGACACTACAGGATGGTTTACTGCTTCAAGCATCCGCCGCACCTGGCGGTTTCGCCCTTCTGTTATACTTAGAGAAAGCAAAGACGTGGGGCGGCCGCCTTTTATCAGGCGTACTTTGGCAGGCATGGTTAAACCATCGTCTAATTTTACTCCCTTTGCTAATTTCCTTAGCACCTCAGCACTAGGTAAATCATGCACGCGAGCTAAATATTCTTTTTCCACACCATAGGATGGATGCATTAAACGATTAGCTAACTCTCCGTCATTGGTCATCAGCAGAAGCCCACTTGTATCTAAATCCAGTCTCCCCACAGGAAAAATTCTTCTTTGCACATCCTGCACCAAATCTCTAACAGTGGGGCGACCGTAGGGGTCCTTCAACGTGGTAACAAAACCTACTGGTTTATACAACATAATATATTCCTTTTGTTCCGCCGGCTTTACAGGCCGATTGTCCACTTCCACCCGATCAACCGCAGGATCTACAGTAACTCCCATTTGCGTAACAGTTTTGCCGTTAACTTTTACACGACCCTCACGAATTAATTTTTCACCGGCACGCCGTGAGGAAATACCTGCCCTTGATAAATATTTTTGCAACCTTTCTGCCATTGTCTGCCCTCACTTCTAAAGATATCTTTTTGTACAATTTTGCCCTTTTTCCCTTACCTAAACAATATTCTTTTCCCCATCATACCGAAAGAATGAAGTAGGAGCAAGCTTTACTGAAATACGAGGGAACAAATAATAACGGAAGCGATAAAGGCTGCCAAATCTGCCAGTAACCCAACAGTCAGCGCATGACGGGTGCGGCGTATACCAACAGACCCGAAATAAACTGTTAAAATAAAAAAGGTAGTGTCGGTACTGCCCTGCATGGTAGATGCCAAACGTCCAATAAAAGAATCTGGACCAAAGGAATTGAGAATTTCTGCAGTAATACCTAAAGCTCCGCTGCCGGAAAGAGGGCGCATAATGGCTAATGGAATAATTTCACCCGGAATATTAAAATAAGTTAACACAGGCGATAGAAACTGAGTCAGCAGGTCAAGTGCACCTGAAGCGCGCAATATACCAATAGCTGCCAGCATAGCAACTAAATATGGTATTAAAGTTATTGAAGTAGAAAATCCTTCCTTTGCTCCTTCTACAAATGTATCAAAAACATCAACTTTTTTCACCACAGCATAGACTAGAATAAAAAAAATAAATACGGGGATAACCCATGCCGCTGCTGTTTGCACTATTAATTGCAGCAAGGCCTTACCTCCTTTTCCTTTTTCGTGTCATGGCACGAATGATTCTGTCCAAGGCAACAGCAGTCATTGTTGCACAAAAAGTAGCCAAAATAGTAGTACCCACAATCTCAGTTGGATAAAGCGAACCACTTGCTGCTCGTAAAGCAACAACAGTTGTAGGAATCAAAGTCAAAGCAGAAGTATTAACGGCAAGGAAGGTGCACATTTCATCGCTGGCAGTATTAGGGTCCTCATTAATTGTTTGTAATTCCTGCATCGCCTTTAAACCAAATGGGGTTGCAGCACTACCCATACCTAATAAATTCGCACTCATATTCATGAGAATTGCATGCATGGCAGGATGATTGCGCGGCAAACGTGGGAACAAAAGCAATGACAGTGGGCGTAATAATTTTACAATCCAATTGATAAAACCACTTTTTTCAATTATCTTCATCATTCCCAACCAAAAGGTCATGACACTAATCATGGAAAAAGCTACACTTACAGCCTGTTCAGCTGATGAGAACAGGGCATCTGTAACTGCGTCAATTCTGCCTGTGGCTGCAGACACCACAAGTCCAATAATTACCATGGCGAACCAGATCAAATTTATCATTTCCATATACCATCCTCTATCTGATTAACAAGCCCACTAGAAAAACCGTTTCCATAAGTTTCTTAAGCCAGAAAAAAAGCCGGTACTTTCCACGTCTGTTGCAGCCACAAGGGGGGCTTCATGCACTAATTGTTTACCAAAATAAATCTGCAGGGATCCCAGTTCCTGTCCTTTTATCACAGGTGCTTTAATTTCCTCGGGAGCATTAAATTCGAAACGCAGGAGCTGCTCTTCATTATCTTTTAACGGTAAACCGATATTATTTTTACTAACCAGGGCAACCTTATCGCGAATGCCATTATTAACAACAATTGTTTTTAAGGGTGTATTAGCTTCTACCACCTTCTTCCACTGATAGCGTCCGAAACCGAAATCCAAAAGGGCGATAGTGTCCTCCCACATTTGGGGAGCATTTAGTACAACAGATATTAAACGCCAATCATTTCGGGACGCCGCACCAACAAAGCAACGTCCTGCCGGAGTAGTCCAGCCGGTTTTAATCCCTTCTGCACCTTCATACATAGTAAGGAGCTTATTCTGATTTCGCAAGATTCGGTCATATTGCCGCCCTGTCCAGGAGATCTTGCGTTCAGGAGTGGCCGCTATTTCCCTAAATTTTGGCAGTGTCATAGCGTGAGCAGCAATTACAGCCAAATCATAGGCTGTTGTAAAATGCTCCTCATGATTCAATCCATGAGGGTTCATAAATTTTGTATGCATTGCTCCAAGTTGGTGTGCCCGTTCTGTCATTCTTTGGGCAAATTCTTCCACTGATCCAGCCAGGTATTCTGCCAACGCTATGGCTGCATCATTTCCGGAACGCAAAATCAAGCCATATAGTAATTCTTCCACAGTTTTTTCTTCGCCGGCCTCCAGATCGACACTTGAACCCTCCACCAGCGATGCATTTTCACTTACTTTAACCACATCACTAAGTTTTCCGGATTCAATAGCCATAATTGCTGTCATAATTTTCGTAGTACTGGCCATTGGCAGCTTTTCATGTGCATTTTTACTAAACAATATACGGCCTGTTGCTTGGTCCAGGACTATAGCTGCACGAGCTGTTACAACTGGCGGATCCATTGCCCATACAGTGCCTGTCTGCAATAATAAAATTACTGTTAATAAGATAACTATTTTTTTACGCATTTTTGACCCTCCAATCATACAACATTCTATCTTTTAAATAATTTTCTTCCCAATAAAAATGCCATGCTTATTGTTATTCGCATGGCCGAAAGAATATGAACTTGTCTTGCTATTTCCTTAAATCTGGTAATTATTAGTGGTAAGAGGCGGTTCATTACGATGCAGCATACCTTGAATCTGGTTTAAGAGGCCGGGAGCCAAATCCATTAAACGATCCAGCATCGCATGACGGTCAACAGGTAACATGCGCACTTGCCCATCTTTACTGACAATAAGAAAAGCTACCGGCTGAACTGAAACGCCGCCGCCACTACCGCCACCAAAAGGTAAAGATGATGAGTTTTCTTCCTTTTTATTCTTTTTTTCATCTTCTTCACTTTCAAATTCACTGCCACCGGCAGCAAAGCCAAAGGAAACACGGGAAATGGGTATAATGGTGGTACCATCCTGTGTCTCCACAGGGTCACCCACAATGGTGTTTACGTCCACCATTTCCTTTATATTTTCCATCGCCGTTTTCATTAACCCTTGTATTGGATGTTCTTGCATTTAATTGTTCCCCCCTCTAATTAGATTTGACAAGAACAGTATGCCACCAAGAAATAAATGACCAATCCGAAATGAAACAACTGTGTCAAAGTGAAGCTTAAACTGGAATTGATTGCTAAAGACCGGCTGCATTTTAATTACTGGTTTTTTTTTCAATCTTAACCGCTGCTGCATATAAGTATTAACTATGCCGGTTAAGTTCCAAAATAAACCTGTTAACATGCCTGTTAATGCAGCATCCTCTACTCCTGCCCTAATCCTTAAGAATAAGCTTTCTACAGTCATAGCCTGTATATAGTAGTTAGAAAGATATTTTAAAAAGCGCCGATTTTGCTGTACCCATTGAAAAAAGCGGTGCACTTTTTTCCAATCAAGTGCCAGGACAGAAAATTTGTCTTTTTCTTCGCGTAAAAGCTTATCCTCACCGGCTTTAAGTTCTGCCTCCCAGACAAGATCAAACGGCGTTTCCTGCTGTAGTAAAGGCACCTCCACATTAAAACGTAAAAAAGAAAAAAAGGTATTGACACGAATACTCATAAAGTCATCTTTATTTTCCCTTTGGTAAAAAATATTTATGCGTACCGGTACCAGTAAGACTAGCAACATAGTTGCTGTATAAAAAGGCAATAATGTCAAAAATATTTTCATGCGCCACCACGCTGCTCTGCTGCACAGTTTCTTTTACTTTATCCTAATCAGAGGGAAAAAATGCATTTTTAGAACCATACTTAAGATCGCAAATTGCCAAACGAAAAGATCAAAAAAAATGCCGCCCAAAGTAGGCACTATACCCCTCTTTTGGCGGCTTACTGCTATAGTCTGGTTTCCACCTCGGCGGCTTCACGCAGTGCATTATATTCCTCTTCAATTTTTTCCTTTACTTTTTCTTCTATCAGCGTCTTTTTCACATCTTCTGCCACTTCACTAAACTCTACTTTACGTGCCTCCTGTCTATCGAGCACCTCTATAATATGATAACCATGTTGAGTTTTTACCGGTTCACTATATTTACCCACTGCTAAAGCAAAGGCAGCATCCTCAAATTCTTGCACAAAATGACATCTTCCGACAAAGCCTAGGGCGCCGCCCTCGCTGGCAGAACCTGGATCAAGGGAACGTTCTTTTGCTAATTCGGCAAAGTCTTCTCCCTTATTTAGGAGTTCCAGAATTTCATTTGCTTCCTCTTCTGATTCCACTAAAATATGTCGAACATCTATTTTTTCAGGAATATTAAAATCCTCTTGATTTTCGCGGAAATATTCTTCTACCTCTTTATCTGTGACTTCAATTTTACTGCGCACAATGCCAGTTAGCAGTAATTCTGTACGAATGCTGTCTTTTAAAGCTTCTTCGGAGATACCATATTGAGCCA
>JAAZJT010000154.1 GCA_012800215.1 Bacillota bacterium
CTTTATGTCGTATCATATCTTCAACTATGTATCTCTCAATAAGTTGCTCATAATTTAAGTGGTTTTCACCTGTGTTTTTGTTTCTCAATTAAGTAAATCTTAAGCAGTACAGTATTTATTGTACTGTGTGCAGACCATGCAAGAGCAGTTAAGGATTTTCAGATCCAATCCAATTCTCTTAAAAGGAGGCCCCATAATCCAATCCGCTTTCTCATTATGTTTTTGTGCAGAAGCAGGTTTTTTTCACACTATTAACTGTAAGGAGCTTTTTATGCTTAAAATTGTTTTATGACATTGTTGATTGCAGGGTTCTGTTTAACAGTATTGAATTGTTCGGAAGATCAACTAGTTTTTCACCCAAAATCTTTTGACGGGACCACTAAAGCGTCCTCCCTTCCGGGATACGCATACGATGATATTTGGGGCCCGGGGAGGCAAATTATTACTGTTGCAACCGGCTAACAACAGCAGGGCTTACCTATTCGCTTTATCAAGTTATATTACTGAAACTGATACACAATATGCCATATCATTTAAAAAACAAACTACAACTTCAGTTTCAGAAACGTCCTGGCCTGAAGACTGGAACTGGAAAAATGGAGAAGGGATCCTGCCATTCACCCCGGTGTGGCGTTACGATGCTCCAAATCTGGCTGTTATAGCTGCGGCGATGCATAATAATAATATGTTTCTTTTTGCCATCGATGAAAATGACAGTCGGTTGATGTATAAAAGAGAAACAAATCCTTCAACAAATACCTGGAATGATTGGAAAAAAATAAGCTTGAATTATTCTGTAAGACCACCTGTTTATGCAGGATGCGCTAATGGTAGCAGTAAAGTTCAAGTTTTTGCCATTGATAATGCGACGGGCAAAATACGGGCATTTAAAAAAGAACCTACAGTAGGAAGCGATGACAATCAATGGAGCAGCTATCTTATAGGAGATCAATCTATCAGTATTTTTGCTTTGCATTCTAAGAGCAATCATAGTTACATTTTCGCTACTAATTGGGTGGATTTATTTACGATTCAGAGTGCAGCTTCTGGAAGCTTCCCATCTAATTACACCAGAGTCGGTCCCCCATATTTGTTTATTAGTACAAATGAGGTGAAATTATCCAGTAATGGCATTATGGTAACTCAATATGCTGCTGGTGGATTATGGGAAATAACCTCTGACACTGCTATTAAAATTACAAGTGATTGGACAAGGCATTTTGAAGTAGTAAGCTCGGGGAATAATGCTTATCTTTTATATCTTTCTGAAACAGATGGTATGAAATTATGGCGCAGAAGCTCATCAGGTATATGGAGTCAGGTTCCAACATCTACATATCCCAACCAATCTGCACATCCAGTAGATCAAACCTGTTTAAAAGCTTATAATTATCCATCCAATAATACAGCCGTTTTTTTCGGTAATTTTGATAATACCGGAATTGGAGGTCCAGCACTCTATGGACCATCTCTCTTTTTTGATGTATGGCAGATTAAAAATCCAGATTGGACACTTAGTTGGAAAAATCTTGGGGGTTTATATTCTTATTGATAATAACATAGAATAAATTCTGCTCTTGAACAATAGCAAAAGAATATAATTATATTTTCTCAGGCAAAATGTTATTTCCGGAAAACAAGAAAGGCACCTAAAGTACATAACCTTTAAGTGCCTTTGAACTATGAATTTATTGAAGTTACAGCAGCTATTCCAGTTTGGTCTCCATATCCCAATCTACCCACATATCTTTCCACTGTGATTTGGGCTGATAAAGTTCATCTTCCTTGATACCCATAACATCAGTTTTAGCACTTGCATTCCCCTCAAAGACCCTTTTATAGAATTCTTTTATAAGATTAGGATGCTCCGAATTTTTGCTGATATCACAATGCGAATAGGCACCTTTAGCCATATTAAACCCGAAATTTTCAGGAACACCGAGGGCATTCCAAACCGGTTCCGCTGCCCAGGCTGATAATGCTTCACATGTAGCTCCAAGATGACACCATGCATTGACATTAGCATTAGTCAGATACAAACATGGTCGTGGTGCTATACACGCTAAAACCATATGTTGATCAAAAGGAAGATTTTTTACTTTGGAGGGGCTGCTTCTTATCCAATTAGCAACAGAACCCAACCAATTCCCATCATTGACATTGTCGATCCCTTGTGGTTTACCATCATTACAATTATAATTTCCACCTCCATGCCTGAACCACTCTGTCATACGCAAACTAGAGCCACCCAAAGCACCTGATTCGATTATAATGGTAAGTGCAACCCGGTCGCAGTATGCGCCAGCTGCAAGAGTTGCCTTTCCATTGGTTGAGCAACCGCTTATCACTACTTTTTTAGGATCAATACCCTTATCCGGATTTAGTTACAGCACATCGATGATTCTTTCAATTGCCCAAGCGGCTGCAATCATTTCACCGATATCTGCACTTCCATACAACTGTTTTATGGTAGTTAACATATTACCCTGATTAACAGTCGCCGATCTTGCTCCACTGATGCTGGCACAGCCAAAACCACCAAAACAGATACTCAGAATATCACCACTACCCGATGCGTTAATCGAAAAATTGGCTGTTTTTGAGCCTTGTTTACAATTAACTGTTATTGTCCCTCCACTCACTGTACCAGTAACCTCATCAGGCTTAGGAGGCATCTCACCATATAGGTACTTACTTGCCATCGCCAGTATCTCTTTACGACGGCAAGGCCACTGAGACTTCTTGGTTACTTTGGTACCATCAAAAAATGTGAAAGGGTCAGGCAATTTTTGATTTTCTTTTAGTGCACTGGTTGCAGGCAAGTCAGGAAGCACACAATCAAAAGCTCCTTCCTCTTCCATTACAATCTCAATACCCTCTTTTACATAAGCATCAATGGCAGTCTTCTTTGTAACAAAACCCTCTTTTGTAGCAATCAACGTATCAACCACATCCGCAGTAACTTTAGCCAGCTTGCCTCCCGAACGCATTTCACCTTTTCTGGCTTCATAATCTGAAACGAATACTTCCGATCCCGCTGTGATAACTCTTCTTCGGACAGTCTGATCACCCAAAGTAATCTGAAGAATGTAAAAACCGTTGCTTATCCCTACCAGTGGAATATTGTGGGTACCGGCTGAGAGATTCTGTAAGGGAATGTTTTTTACGATACGGCCATTTCCGGAAAAAAGCGTAATCAAGCCTTTGGAAACTGCAGCATTAACCGAAAAACCAAGCGATGCTCCCTGTCCGGTAACCTCGAAAGATCTCTGCACATCAATTCCATAGGGTTTTAGCGTTTTTACGATCTCCAGAGCGAATTTACCATCAGCATCTGAGCTCACTTTGGTTGTTGTATCGCTGGCAAGGTATACCTTTGCCCCACTTATTGCAGTTCCATCTGCTTTTTTCACCGTTCCCTTCAGCTAGACTTCCGAAGGTGCGGCAAAAAGCAGAGAAATCCCGGTAAATAACATCCAGCTGATTTTTTTTAACATTCCTGCCTCCATCTTAAATATGTGCACTTTGAAAATTTTCGGATTTTTTAGAAATAGATTTGATTATTCGCTTAAAAGCGGCTGTAACTTATCAAAGGAATACTCATGTAAATGATGTGTAGTAAATAAAACGCACCCCCGGATCAGAAATATCGAAGACTGTAACTTCGGCACTCCAGATACTTATCTCAATATAGCGGATAAGAGGTTATCATAGTACCAATTTATTCATTATTATACAATAATTCGTACATCTTCTGTGTACAAATGTATTGTAGAAGGGGAGTAAACCAGATTGACTGCGGATAGCTTGTCCGCTGCAAGCCGTAGTAAAGTGTTTATAGCATTTGAATATGCCGGTTTTAGTTGCCGGAATAATAATAAAGATAGGGAAGGAAGACGGCTGCAGGGAAAGCTCGCTTTACCTGCAGCCAGGGAAACTGTTTTCAGAAGACTTTTTAGCTGTTCCTCCAGGGAGTTTTTTTTAACGCGTCAGACTCAGTTTTTTCTGAAACACTGTTCCATTTTTCACTACCAGCAGAAAACCTGAAGATGTATTAATCCTGTTATCTGAAATATCGTTTCTGTGAATTTTAATCTTCCTCCCTGCACAATTAAAAAACGATAAATCCCTGTTAGACATTACTACAGGTCGCATGGCGTTTCTGGATACGGGAATCACTGGAACCGGGGCAAAATAGTGCATATTGAGCCATCGCTGAGCCGCGATTCTGCCGATCTTTATCACTCCTGGCGCTTTGTAATGGATGCCGTCGGTTTCAAATCCTTTGGTATCCAGAGTATCGACATTTTCCAGCTTGTTTCTGACAGCAATATC
>JAAZJT010000155.1 GCA_012800215.1 Bacillota bacterium
GAAATTCGCTTTTTTAGTTTTGCTGCATCTGCAGTACGAACCCAGCCTTCCAACAGAAATGTGCTCTCTGTACGCACCAGGCGCTCCACCATCTGGGCTTTATCGTGCTGAACTGAGAGATAATCGTGATAATACTGTAATGTTTCCCGGTGCTGTACCTGCTGGCCAATGGTCGCCAATGCCTGCTGCTGTGCCTGTTCTACTTTGGCTAGTTCGCGTTCCAACTGTGTCAAGTTTTCTGACACAGTACCGGTAAGGGCAGGAAGAACATGCTTGTTGAAATTAAATTGTTTTAAAACTTTTTGCACTGTTTCAGCATCATCACCATGGTAGATAAGCAAGGCAAAGATTTCACCGCGCACATTATTGATTCCCTCCAGACAGAACCCCTGATTCTGTGCTAAGAGTTCCGCTCTGCAGTCGTCAAACTGCGCAGCAGGGATAGCTCCCAGTTCCATGCGTGTTGCTTTGGTATCCTTAATTTCCTCTATAGGCAAAGTCAAGTTTCGCCAGGGCAGCAATTGCTGCTGCAAATTTTGCAAACGCGTTTTTTCATTGCGTAAAGCAAGCATCTCTTCATCAACATTCCTTAATGTTGAGTAAACGCTGTCGCTTAGCTCTGCCCAGTCAGGAACGCTGCTTTGAAGCTCCGTGAGCGTTATAGCCTTTTTTTCTGCCAACAAATCATCTAAAATTCCTTTCTTCACAGGATGATGGCGGTTTAAAAAATCAAGGTTAAAGCGTACCTTGGCCATGCTTTTTTCCAGCGACTGCAATGCTTCCTGTTCCTGATCATTATCCAATTCAAGAATCCAGTCAGCATCTGCTTGCGCCGTGGCAGAAAAATCACTAATTTCCAGCACCCCGGACTGCTGCAGTACATCTAGTATTTTTTCTTTATCGTCCTGGTGGGCGAGCAGGTAAACCTTACTCATCTTAGCTATGCTCATAGCTTTTCACTATCCTCTCCATGACCATAGTTATGGCATCTTCCTGCTTGTCGCGGGCAGCAGCGACCAATAGCTCTATTTCCGCTGCTGTACGTTCACGAATGGGCGCAGTTAAAGTATCACTTTCTGCTTCAACTGCAGCCAACTGCTGACGACCTTCTGCTTCTGCTTCGGCTACACTCTTTTCCACAATTTCCGCTGCCCTAAGCTCCGCTTCGCGAATGATACGCCGGGCTTCTGCCTGGGCATGCTGTTTAATTTCCTCTGCTTTTTGCTCAGCGGCTCGAATTTCTTTTATTACCTCCCCTAACAAACATTTTTCACCTCCCTTATGCCATACTTGAGAAAAATAATAGTGTCAGGTTTAAACCAGTCACAATACCAGCAAGCAAAAACAAGACTTTTAATGATACAATGCCCGGTCTCTTACCTGCATATGCGCAGTAAAAGATACATGGCAAAAGTGAAAAAAGAAAGCAAATGCATACACATTTGCTAGTCATTTCGACATAGATGATTAAGTTTCCTTTTTTATGAAAATTAGTCGGAATCGTTATGATTGTGAAAATATTCTCATATATTCTTAATTATGCAAATCAGCTTAAGCGGCGCACCTTAACTCCTGCTTCAGCTAACATTTGTGCCGACATTTCATCCGGGTAGCCTTCAGCAATAACTATTTCCTTCATACCGGCATTAATAATCATTTTGGCACAAACTACACACGGATGGGTGGTACAGTAGAGAGTTGCATCACTGATAGAAACACCATACAGCGCCGCCTGTAAAATGGCGTTCTGTTCCGCATGAAGACCGCGGCACAACTCATGCCTTTCCCCGGAAGGCACCTGCTGCTGCTGGCGGATACAGCCCACTTCTGCACAATGGGCTAAACCGCTGGGGGCACCATTATAGCCGGTAGCTAAAATACGTTTATCTTTAATAATGACGGCACCCACAGAACGTCGCAAACAAGTGGAGCGTGTGGCTACCATCCGTGTTATCTCCATAAAGTAATCATCCCATGCGGGGCGCATTGCTCTTCACTCCCCCTCATTACTCTGTTCCATAAAGACGATCACCGGCATCTCCTAAACCCGGTAAAATATAACCCTTTTCATTGAGGCGCTCATCTAGTTTGGCGATAAAGAGACGCACATCGCCATGTGTTTTCTTCAGACGTTCCACACCTTCCGGTGCAGCAATAATGGAAAAGAGGCTAATATTATCAGCTCCATGTTCCTTAAGAATACTTAAGGCTTCACTGACTGAGCCGCCTGTAGCCAGCATAGGGTCTAACACCCACACGGGGCGCCCTGCCATAGGGGGCAGTTTTACTAAATAGCGGATGGGCTCCAGTGTTTCATGATCCCTGGCTAAACCTACATGCCCCACCGGAGAATCGGGCAGCCATTTTAAAAGTGGATCGACCATGGCCAATCCGGCCCGCAAAATAGGAACTAAGACTGGGGCAGGGCCGGCAAGTACACGACAGGTTGTTTTCATTAAAGGCGTTTCCACTTCGCGTGTAGTACAGGGCAGCGTCTGGCTTACCTCATAAAGCATCAGGACAGTAATTTCCTCTACCAATTGGCGGAATTCAGCCACTTTAGTATTGCGATCCCGCAACCTGGCCAGTTTATCATCCAGGAGGGGATGATCAAAAATAAAAGTGCTTAACTTATTCATAAATTGGAAATGCCGCACATAGTTCAACTACACTTCGGCGAACTTGTGCCCGCATCCTTTCATCTCCTTTGTTTTTTAATATTTTATTAATTAAGTCTGCAATAATAATCATTTCCTGCTCCTTCATTCCCCGTGATGTTATAGCCGGCGTACCAAGGCGGATACCACTGGTAACAAAGGGACTTGCAGTATCAAAGGGCACTGTATTTTTATTGGCGGTAATGCCCACATCATGTAGAATATCTTCTGCTTCTTTGCCTGTCAAGCCAATATTGCGCAAATCAATTAATAATAAATGGTTATCAGTACCGCCGGAAACTAAATTATAGCCGTGTTCCAGCAAACGGGCAGCCAAAGCCTTGGCGTTGGCCACTACTTGGCGTGCATATTCACTAAATTCCGGCTGCATTGCTTCTTTCAAACTTACGGCTTTCGCTGCAATGACATGCATGAGCGGTCCTCCCTGCAGACCGGGGAAAACTGCCTTGTCAATGGCAGCGGCATATTCCTGGCGGCAGAAAATCATCCCGCCGCGGGGGCCGCGCAGTGTTTTATGTGTGGTAGTAGTGACAAATTCAGCTGCCGGCAAAGGAGAAGGATGGATTCCTGCCGCTACCAAACCGGCAATATGGGCCATATCCACCATAAGGTAAGCACCTACCCGGTCGGCAATCTGGCGAAAAGCAGCGAAGTCAATAATACGGGGATAGGCACTGGCTCCGGCTACAATAAGACGCGGTTTACACTTTTTTGCCACCGACTCCACCTGGTCATAGTCCAGATAACCTGTTTCGCGGTTTAACCCGTAGGCCACCGCCTTAAAGTACTTGCCTGACATATTTACCGGCGCACCATGCGTCAGATGTCCGCCATGTGCCAAATTCATGCCCAAGATGGTATCTCCCGTTTTAAGCGCTGCCAAATAAACGGCTAAATTGGCACTGGCTCCGGAGTGAGGCTGTACATTAGCGTGTTCTGCTGAAAAAAGTTTTTTTGCTCGTTCCTGCGCCAGGATCTCCACCTCATCGACATGTTCACAACCGCCATAGTAGCGTCGGCCGGGATACCCCTCTGCATACTTGTTGGTTAAAAGTGACCCTTGGGCTTCCATTACAGTCCGGCTGGTATAATTCTCCGAAGCAATTAACTCTAAATGCTCCTGTTGCCTTCTTTTTTCCGCTTCAATGGCCTGAAAAATTTCCGGATCAAATATA
>JAAZJT010000156.1 GCA_012800215.1 Bacillota bacterium
GGAGTCACGCTGGCATCTGGTTAAGCAGCTTAATATGATCCGTAATCGTGTAAAGCGCTGGTTAAGCATCTACTTCCCTGAATTTAACACCGTCTTTAAGAGCTGGGAAGGAAAATGTGCACTCATATTGGCTGGTTTGCAGGGCAAATTCATATTGACTCAATCATGGAACCTGCCCATGAAGAAAAAGTATTTAGCATGTACTCTGATAGGATTCATGAAATAGTAGAGATGGTCAAAGAAGCAGGTCATGGTGATATTACAGCAGATATATTTGCTAAAAAACTGCAGCTAAAGGGTGGACCTTTAGAATCACGTGGAGAATATTTAAGCCCTTGGTATGTGCTGACTATACACGATCCTAATCCTGAACAGCCAGATGTTTTAGCAGCGGCTTATAACACAGAAACAAACGAGTTGTTTGCGCCAAAAAATAATAAATCCTATATATTTCCCCGCATTCAGGATGATAAAGGATATGAACCTCCCCGGAAGATGTCCGCAGAAGATCTAGAAGAAGTAAAAAACGGTGTGTGTGAATTTCTGGCCGCCAGTGATCACCCTGATAAAGACACTATTGATACTAACCTATTTGTGGTTTGGAATTCCTTGGCTCAGTATAGATACGAAACTTATACCAATAGTAATTTTGATTCTCTGCGTCGACCATATTCCAGCGATGATTATTATATAGTTATCTTAGGAAACACTTTAGGAGACTGGGAAGCCTTTGCTGTGGACAAAAGCAACCTGGAAACAATTAAAATGCTTGGCATTACTCGTGACAGTGAGCAGCTGCTAACGATGGCAAAGCCTGTTAAAGCTGTTAAAGACCAAGAAAAAGATATTGATTTAACATTTATTAATGGAGTATATATTTATCCGTCAGCTGTAGCCTTAGATAAAAAGGAACCTGTTTTTGAGCTGACATTTTGGGATATCTCTGCTGTGCAAGCAGGTGGTAAAGGAGAAATTACTGTCTATAGCTACAGGGTAGATGAAAAAATAACTAAAACGGGCGAAATCAGTATGCCTGCGCCCAGTATTGATTACAGTAAGTTTAACGAGGAATATGAAAATACTCTAATTAATGCTTTAGCCGACCAGACAGATAAAATTTTGCAATTATCCGCAGAAAAAGGTTATGAGGATCTGGCAGCAAAGATATTTGACCAAGGTTTTCAACTCTTATGTGCGCCTCAAAATCCCTGGTTTGTGCTGATGATTGATGACTTAAACGAAGAAACAAATGATGATCTGGCTGCTATCTATCAGACAAAGACAAATGATTTATTTGTACTGTCTAAAAACCAGCCTTATATTTTTCCCCGGCCTCAAAGAAATCAGCAGGTACTGATTCCGGAAAATATATCGGCAGAAGCAGCAGAACAACTGGTGGAAAAACTTTATGCTCAACTAAAAGACAATAATCACCCCTATCAAGATAAGATTGATACCAACTTATATGCGATACAAATCCTGGCAGAAGTTAGCGCCTGGCCGAAATACAGTGATCACCGCATTGAAGATGATGATTATACACAGTATGCTGAAGATTATATTGTCTTTTTAGGGGATACTTTTAGCTATTGGGAAGCCTTCTTGGTGGATAGTGATACACTGAAGCCGATTAAAATGGTTGGCTTTACTTCGGAGCAAGCAAAGTAACAACAAAATTTATTTTGGGAGATAAATTATGAACAGAATTGAACACCCTCAAAATAAGTCCTATACAAAAAATGGATTAAACCTTAAA
>JAAZJT010000157.1 GCA_012800215.1 Bacillota bacterium
CATCTCCTCACATAATGTTAAATTCAAGATTACTTTAATGGCATAATTAGTATATCCAAATTAAGTTAAAGATAAAATTTGAACGGAAAAAGGCGCCCTTTCCTCTAAGACTTAATTATTTTGAGATATTCTCAAAATAATTAAGAATTTTTGTAACGAATTACCTCTTTTTGCAGTTTATATTATAGAAGCAATAAAAGGGAAGGGTAAATTTTTTTATGAGCAAGAATACTACTTTTCAAAAACATTTTTCTACAAAACCAAAAAAGATTAATCTTAAATGGGGATATATTTTTTTACTTTTACTTGTTCTAGTGCGAATTATAGTGCTTGCTGTTGGGAATATTCCTAAAACAAATCTTCCTCGTGAGATTGAGACATGGTTTTTGGAAAATGCCGGGTGGAAATGGGCTTATGAGAATAATTTGCTTTTTAAAAATCCTATTGTTAAGAAACAAGATAAGGTAATAACCCGTTCAGGGCAAATGTTAAGCTAATATAAAATTTATCATGGATATATTGACAATTTTGAGCTAGCAATGAATGGCAGAAAAAAAGTTTTAGATGCACTTGGTTTTAGTATTAATAAAAAAGGCTTACCTTGGGATGTTTTAGTTATCAGGCGCCCGCAAGAGATCACAGAAGATGCTAAAATAATATTTAAGAAGGGCTATCGCTACCTTGATCCGTGGGAAACAGCTTCCTTCCCGATCGAAGGGCCTGGGAGGTCCCACTACCAATACCTTAAAATATCATAAATGGCCGACTAGTTTAGGTGACTTGAAGGCTATTGATGATTCAAAAAGGTACTGAAATATATATTAATGAGTATAAATGTCGTGATAATCCTAATTTAATTAAGTATCTAACGCTTTTTTGTATCCAGTATAAAGATTGCCATTAGAAAAAGTAAAAGGCTGGGGTAAAAACCCAGCCTCTTTCTTTAATTTTTTAACCCATTTTTCTCCAATACGAATAAGAGCTGACCCTCTTTTACAATATCGTTAACCTTAACACATATTTCCACTACTTGCGCATCAAACGGCGCCAAGATGGCTGTTTCCATTTTCATCGCTTCAATGTTGGCTATTTCTTCTCCCTTACGCACTATATCGCCAACCTTTAACACGCCGCGTTTTGGGTTGCCTAAACGCCATAATGTGCCATTAATGGGTGAGGCAACTTCATTTTCTCCTTTAGCCATACGAATAGTAGTTTTCTTGGCGCGAGGTGTATTGACCGTATAAACACGCGTTTTATTATTAACACGCATCACAACATGAATAATTCCTTCATGTTCTGCCCCAATGGAAACTAATTCAATGGAAAATGGCTTACCGTTAATTTCAAATTCTACTGTATCACCGGTTTTTTGCAACCCTTTGCACCACACATCAGTGGGCAATACATACGGCGCCTCGCCAAATTTATCTCTAAACTCCAGATAGTTAATGGTATCCTTTGGATGCATAAGGTAAAGAATCAATTCTTCTTTTGTCGCTTGTCTTCCCAGCTGTTCCTCTAATGTTTTTTTAGTTTCAATTAAATCTTCATCTTCCAAAAGATCTAAAGGAGATTCTTCCTCCCGGCTGGCTATTGCTTCCTGCCAGTCGCTACCAAAGGCACTGCGGTAAACCCATTCATCCGGCCATCCCATTGGGAGCTTGCCATAATGACCAAGCAGTAAATTTTTAAAATCTCCCGGTGCGTTACTAAAAAGCTGTAAAAGTTCTTCTTTTTCTTCTCTGTTTAATGCATTAAAATCCTGCTTTTTCTCAATAATAAAATATTTTAGTAAGCCAATAAGATGGCGCACACCTGCTTCACCGTTTTCTTTTGCATAACGATTAACAATACCGTTGCAGGTAGTCCAAGTAATTTGGGAACCAGGGGTTACATCAAAATATTTTATAATCTTATTATAAAGGGACATAACTGTTAAAATAGCAGGCATCAGATGTAAAAAATCCCCTTTTTCCGCTTGTTCAAAGGAACTAGGGAAAGCTCCTCCCGGCATCCTATGTTTAAGCACGCCATGATCTAAACCTTTAAACGGAGATTCTGCCCAAGCGTAATGCCCAATCCATTCTCTCACTTTCTCTACGGCACCCTCTGCGGCCTCCCGATTTAAGTGTACAGGGATTCCCTCTTCCTCTAAATAAGCCTGCACTCCTAAAATGGGTGGCTGGCCGTAAAAGCGAGTTAAAGAGTCTTCTTCCACATCAAAAATTTTCACTCCTGCCCGTGCAGCAGCCAACAACGACGGCAATGCCAGCCCATCTGTTGTATGACGGTGGTACTGTATTACTAAATCGGGATATTTCTGTTTGATCGTATCAACTAATGCAGCAATACGGGCGGGGCTGCCTACACCGGCCATATCCTTAATTACAAGGACAATCTCGTCAACACCGCCACATAAAGCCACAATATCATGTACAACACTTAAATAATATTTATCATCAGCCCACTCCGCCTGTGTAAAGGAAATGGCGGGTGCAAACAATTTGCCGCGTTTCATGATTAATTCCGCTGCTACCCGCATATTGCGGATATCATTAAGGAAAGAAAAACAGCGCCACACATCAATGTCTACATTGTTAATTACATACTTAATGACATTTTGGGGGTATGGACGGTAGCCCCATAAACTTGTTTCTCTAACCAATGTTTGTAATAGTACATTGGGCATTTTTTTGCGTAGTTGTTCAATTTCGTAAAAGGGGTTTTCACGTCTGTTCATAATACCCACATGCCAGCGGGCACCGCCGTGGCACTCTACGCTAAAAAGCCCCATGCGGTTATAGTAGGGAGTTAAAGTAGCTAAATCATAAAAACGCAGACGGTTTTTATAATCAGACTGACCTGCATCACGCATACCCGTAGAAGTTAAACATACTCCAGGTAAGGACCGCACACGCGCCACAATTTCACGTGGTGACATGCCTGGTGTAACAAAAGTATAGTCTTTCATTATGTGCCTCCTTACATCCAGTTTTGGTGCCCTAAAGCCGATATTTCTGCCACATATTTGGCTACTTTTAAAGCCTCGTCCTCATCACCTGTTTCCACAAAGGTAGAAATTAAATCCTGCATATTTTCTTCAATAAAACGTGTTGAAAAATCTCCCTGTACAAAAGCAGGATGCCGGATAATACTGAGTAAAAGCGGCGCAAGTGTCTTAACTCCTTCTACGCGCAGGTTACGGCTTAGACAACGGTCCATAACGCGTATGGCAGCTTCACGGTCCGGGCCTGTGGCCATAATCAGCATTAGCAGCGAATCATAGTAAGAAGGAATAAGGGCTCCTTCATAAACACCAGAAGAAATTCGTACTCCAGGCCCGTGCGGCTCCGTTAAACGCGTCAGCGAGCCAAAAGAAGGATTGAAAGACCGTGGATCCTCGGCATTAAGACGTACCTCCAATGCCCAACGGTTAGGATGGATATCCTCCTGTTTAAAGGCTAATTTTTTCCCTCTGGCCACATCAATCATTACACGTACAATATCCAAACCGGTGATCAATTCCGTAATTCCGTGTTCCACCTGTAAACGGGTATTAACTTCCAAAAAATAGTATTTTTTTGTTACCGAATCGAATAAAAACTCCACTGTTCCAGCACTGGAATAGCCGATAGATTTCATCAGTTTTACTGCACTCTGGCAAATTTTTTCCCGTAATTCCGGCGTTAATGTTGGCGAAGGCGCTTCTTCTATAATCTTTTGATTACGGCGCTGAATAGTGCATTCGCGTTCACAGAGATGAATCACATTGCCATAATTGTCTGCAATAATCTGCACCTCAATATGGCGTCCACGCTCTATATATTTCTCCACCAAAACTTTATCATCACCAAATGATTTTTTTGCCTCTGAACGGACACGCGCCAATGCCTGCGGCAAATCATCCTCACACTCTACTTTGGCCATCCCTTTACCACCGCCGCCGGCTGCAGCCTTAATCATAATGGGATACTCCACTCCTTCAGCCTGCAGCCATTGAATAATTTCATTTACATTTGACACATTGCTAATACCGGGAATAGTAGGCACATTAGCGCGCTCCACTACCTCTTTTGCTGCAATTTTATCGCCCATCATTTTAATTACTTGTGGGGAGGGACCTATCCAAATTAAGCCGGCGTCAAGCACGCGCTGCGCAAAAACATCATTTTCTGCAAGAAAGCCCCAACCGGGGTGGATAGCATCGGCACCACTCTTTAGCGCTGCATCAATAATGCGATCCATATTGAGATAAGAATCACCCGGAGGTGCTTCGCCGATATGTACAGCAGAATCTGCCATGGTAACATGGTGGGCCAGGCGGTCGGGAGTACTGTAAACTGCCGTAGTCAAAATATTACGATCAATGCAAGTATGCATTACACGTACTGCAGGAACTCCTCTGTTAGCCACGAGAATCCTGTTAATCTTTCGTTCCATTTTCTAACCTCCTGTCAATAACCCTGTAGAGACTATAAAAATAATCCGACGTTATGCAAGTTGAACGTCAGATCATCTGCAAAGCAATATCCTACTCTTATAATTTTTACCAGCAGACATCCATTTTAATCTATTTCTATATATATTACGTGAAACAAACATAAAAAACAAGAGTTTTTTTTCACGAGAAGAATAAGTTACCTTTTAAAACGCTTGGTATTCGGCTAATTATTTTTTAAAACTGCCGTTACCCCATTAACAGTAATCAGCACTCCTCCCAGCACGGTGCATAAAGAAAGTTGTTCCCCAAAGAAAAGCCTGCCCAACAAAGCAGCCACTACCGGAGATAAATAAACAATAGCTATGGCATGCTGAATTTTAACCACTTTTAAGGCATCATAGTAAAGCATATAGGCAAATGCTGTATGCAGTAAACCAATGATGGCCACCCACATATAACTTTGCACACCAAAGGAAGTAGATAAACTGACAAACGGTACAAGACATAAAGTGGCTATAACCACCTCATAATAGACAAATGTCACCGCACTGACTGTAACCATTTTTGCCAAAAAAGCAATTATGGACAGACAAAAAGTACCCGCTACCGCAAAACTAATTCCCATCAAGTCGCTCCATGACAAATTATAAAGTGAAGGCAGCATAATTAAAACCAACCCTGCCAACGCCCATAAAGTGTGCCACGCAGTCCCCTGCTCCCTTTTTTCTGAAAAAAATGGAGCAATCAGTGCCATAAAAACAGGCTGCAAGTTGTAAGGAAAGACAGTATTAGAAAAGGTAGTAATATTCAGTGCATGAAAATAAAACAGACAATCCACTGCAAAAAGGAAGCCTGCAAAAAAAATAATAGCATACTCACGCAGGCTGCCAATAGCTAAACGCTGCTCACGCGGCAGCAATAATGAAAGAATAACACTGGCTATCAGTAAACGATAAAATGATAATTCCACCGGCGGCATACCGCTGAAGCGGGCAAACACCCCTAAAGTTCCCCAGATAATTGCTGCTAAATATATTTGCTGATAGCCACTTTTTATCTGCACGTCAGGCACCTCCCTAAAAACATTCGGTGATAATTCCCTCTGACGCTCAATAAACTATAACAGATTGTTGCAGTGAGGTGGCGTCAATGTTTTTCCGTGTCCAGCCCAAAAGCAGAATACGAGCTTTAGGCATTTTAGTTCTCATCTTAATACTAGTTAGTGACTGGTACTATTATCACAACAAAATTTATCCAGGTGTCTATTTTTATAATCTTCCTTTGGGCGGCAAAACATTAACAGAGGCAGCCGCGATGATTACCGAACTAGAATTGACACTGGTTTTACCTGACAATGACTCGTTCTCCCTGCCGCTGACTGCAGCAGGTGTTGAAATGCAAACAAAAACAATCACTGACGCTGCCTTTCGCCAGGGGCGGCAGCTGAAATGGCCCTGGAACTATCTGGAGCGTTTTAGCCTGCAGTGCCATCGCCATTACCTCATACCTGTGCACCGGCTTAATGAAGAACAATGGCACAAAAAACTAACTGAGTTGTCTGCTTCTTTAACCAAACTACCGGTAAATGCCCAAGTCCAAATATCGGGATCACAAACTGCCATTATTCCCGAACAAGCCGGATATGAAATCAAAGCAGAAGAACTTGATCAATATCTCCGCCACTATCTGCAGCAGCCGCAAAATAGCACAGAACTAAAAATACCGGTAAAAATGCTGCAGCCGGCAGTTACCAGGGAATTCCTGACACAAAAAAAGATTGCAGCAGAACGCGGATCTTTTACCACCACCTTCGATGCTGCACAAACGGAACGTGCTCATAATATTCACCTGGCTGGCAAGTTAATTAACGGCACGGTTGTGGCAGCCGGAGAAACTTTTTCTTTAAACGGCTTTCTAGGTGACACCACAGCAGAAAAAGGCTATAAAAAAGCGCCCATCATTGTGGGCGAAAGTTTAGTTCCCGGTTATGGCGGCGGTATATGCCAGGTATCATCAACTCTCTACAATGCCGCCCTGCTGGCTGGGTTAGAGATTATCGAACGCCACCCTCACGGCATGACTGTTCCCTACATAGTCCCTGGCAAAGACGCCACCATTGCTTATCCCGATAAAGATTTAAAATTTAGGAATAACACTCATAGTGATATTGTAATAGCAGTAGAATTAACCCCTACGGATATTACCTTTAAGATTCTGGGAGCGGCAGCAGAGGATGAAATCCAAATAGAAAGTAAAATTCTGAAGGTACTAATGCCCCCAAAACGTTATTTGACAGACCCAGAACTTGAACCGGGTCAGGAAAAACTGGTGGAGGGAGAACCGGGCTATCTGGTGGAAGCAAGGCGCATCTTTTTGCGTAATGGTAAAGAGGTAAAAAATGAATTATTATCAGTTGACCGCTATGCGCCTTATCCTATCCTGATCTATCGGAGTAAAAACTAAGGGATGCTTTCTAGAAAGTAATTTTTGCTACTTGCAATTTTTCCTCCCTGTAGATAAAGGCGTGGTACACGGTGGCCAATCTGGACAAGGTATTCATAATTAATAAAATCACAAGCTTTCTGGGATAACTCCTCCACCGTAATTTCTTCTTTTCCCTGCTGGCCAATTAACACAACTTCCTCACCAATCTGGCAAGGGCGAGCCAGATCGGTGATATCTGCCATACACTGATCCATACAAATGGTGCCAATTAGAGGCACCCGCTGACCATGAATCAGTACATAGCCTTTATTGGTCAGCATTCTGCTATAACCATCACCATAACCTACAGGCAAAGTAGCTACCCATGTCGGGCGTTTAGTGGTAAAAGTATGCCCGTAGCTCACATTTTCTCCTGCCGGTAATTTTTTTATAGAACCTATCCTTGTTTTTAAGGTCAAAACCGGTTTAACCGGCAATGTTTCCTGGAACCGGGGGTAAGAACCGTAAAGGATTATGCCTGCCCTTACCATGTCAAGATGCATAGAGGGATAATGAACAATACCCAAACTGTTACAAGCATGTTTAAGAGGGATATCTATTCCGGCTGAAGCCAGTTGATTGATAAAATTACAAAAGAGCTGATACTGCCGCTGTGTAAATTGTTTACCTGCTCCATCTCGTTCGTTGGTATAAGGGCAATGTGTATAAATGCCTTCCACATCTAAACCGGGTAAAGCTGATATTTTTTTTATTTCTTGCAAAGCAGACTCCTGAGGCCGAAAGCCTAATCGCCCCATACCTGTATCTATTTCCAGATGAATAACTGCTTTGCAGCTGAGCTTTTCTGCCGCCATTGATAAAGCAACGGCTTGTTCATAGCAGTAGACTGTCTGACGGATTTTATTTTTCACCAAAATTTCTGCATACTGAAAGGGAGTGTAGCCGAAAACAAGAACGGGAATTTTAACGCCTAATTTCCGCAGCAGCAGCGCTTCATCCAGAATACCCACTCCCAGCATATCAATGCCTGATGCCAGCATTGTGTCAACAATTCCGCAAATACCGGTGCCATATCCATCGCCCTTGACTACAGCCATTAATTTTACAGTAGGACCTATTACCTTACGAATCTGGGCAAGATTAAAGGCTAAATGATCAAGGTTTATTTCCACCCACACCGGCCGCATATAACTATTACCCATTTTTCACACGCTCCAGCCACTGCAGAACTACCACAGCATCTTCACCATTGCCAAAAAAGCGGGGGCAGACGCCTATTTGGATCCACCCCATTGTTTCCAGCATCTTTAATTGCGCAACATTGGAAACACGAACTTCCCCGGTAAACCAGCGCAGCCCAAGACGCACGGCTACACGATTGGCTGCACGCTGAATAAGCATTCCCAAACCCTGCCGCCGGTAAGCAGGATGGACACACATGCTAATGGTATGTGCTGCCGGCCCCAGCGCCTGAAAACCAATATAGGCCGCCACCTGCCTGCCTTGCTTAATGACAAGATAGGTGGTAAGCGGTGAAAGCCAGAGTTTAAATAATTCCCACAAGCTCAATGGTTCCGGGAAATTAGCTGCCTCCAACCGGGCAACCTGAAATAAATCCCATGGCTTTAGCAGCACCACTTGGTGGCGGCCAAACTCATACGGCAAGCCATATTTTTTTTCTCTAAATTTATTTACTAAATACAGCAATCCAAAAAGCCCCCTAGCCCTCTGGTAGGTCTAGAAACTCCAGCGGTTTACCTCTTCTACTAAACGGGTAACGCCTTCAGCCAATACCTCGTCTTCCAAGGTAAAAGTAAGCCTGATATAACCTGCACCGGCAGTACCAAAAGCTGAGCCTGGTACAACGGCCACCCCTTGATGTAAAAAGCGTTTAACAGCTTCATGATCATCTATACCGGAAGGCAGTTTAGGAAACAAATAAAATGAACCTTGTGTAATATCGGTCTGCAGATGTTTACAACCCTTTAATATTTCATATGCCAAATCCCGTTTGCGCTGAAGATTACTCAGCCAAGTCTCATGATATGCAGGCGGTGTCTGCAAAGCTGCCAAAGCTGCTTCCTGAATAATTGTAGAAACATTTGTATAGCTGTTCTGCAGCAGAATGTCAAACTTCTCTGCCAATGAAAGCGGTGCAGTAATCCAACCTATACGCAAACCGGTCATAACATACGACTTGGAAAAGGTATCGATAACCACAGTCCTATCACGCAATTCTGCAATATTGGACAAAGAACGGTGCACAAACGGCGGGTAAACCATTTTAGAGAAAATCTCATCAGAAGCAATATACACGTGGGGGAAACGCAGCAGCACTTCAGCAATCTCATCTAAATTTTGAATAATTTGCCCATTGGGACGTTGTGGCGAATTAAAGATAACTAACTTTGTCCTGGGGGTGATTAATGAAGCCAGCTGCTCCGTATCTACATTACAAGGGTCACGAAAAGACACATGTTTGATCTTCGCTCTTAAATACCGTGCCCAGAATTCATCCGGAGGATATCCGGGATTGGGCATAATCACTTCATCTCCGTCATCCAACAAAAGCAGCAAAGTTGCCATAATGGCGTATTTTGCTCCTGGCGTAACTATTATTTCTTCCGGCACAGTCGGCCTGCCGCGCAATGACATTTCGGCTGCCAGTGCCTCCCTCAGTTCCCATAAGCCCGGACCAGGTGAATAGCGCACATAACCCTGCTGCAGGGAAGCACTAACAGCAGCCAACGCTTCAGGAGGAGGCATAAATTCAGGAGAAACATAATCTCCTTTTTCCATATGAATAATTTTACGTCCCGTTTCCCGTTCGATTTGTGCGGCTTCTCGCATGGTCGACCATTGTGGCGGCAATTCAAAGTGACTAAGACGATCAGATAACACTAAATCATTCCTCCCTGTAAGTAAATAAATGCTTTTTAAGCAATTTTCGCAGTACTTTTCCGCTTTCTGTTTTTGGTATTTCCTTCACAAACACAAAACGCCGAGGTCGTTTAAAACGTGCCAACTTGGGACTGGCCAGGCAAAAATCCTCTAACTCTGCCGGCGACAAAGTTGGGCTAGCGGGAACTATACAGGCGGTGACAGCTTCTCCCCAACGCCGGTGCGGCTCCCCAATCACCGCAACATCTTTAACCTGCGGGTGTTCTAATAAAATTGTTTCTACTTCCTCAGGATAGATATTTTCACCTCCGCTGATAATCATATCGTCAACGCGGCCCTTAACAAATAAATCACCGTTTTCATCCACATATCCCAGGTCTCCGGTAAAATACCATCCCTGCCGTACAACTCGCTTTGTTATTGACTCTTTACGGAAATAACCGGAAAAAGCCGCCGGAGAAACTTTTACGATTATTTCTCCTAGTTCACCGGCAGCAAGCGTATCCTCTGGAGAAACAGAGGCGTCGCGGGAAGCCTTGACAATTCGCAGGCAGCTGAATATACTTGGCCGGCCGGCAGCTAAAGGCTTTTGCATAAGATTTCTGTTTGCTGTAATACATAACATTTCCGTACAACCATAATGGTTGACAAAAAGCTGCGGCTGAAAAACATTTATACATTTTTCAATTAAAGAAACATTCATTGCAGCACCGGCATATGCCAATTTTTTAACAACAAGACTATTGCCGGCTTTTTGTTCAACAAGATCATGGTAAAGTGTAGGGATTAAGTACAAAGCTGAAACCTTTTCTTTTTCCATCCAGTGCAAATACTCCTTGGCGCTTGCTTTATCAGGAATAACTAATGTACCGTTAAGCTGCACAATACTGATGGCTGAGTGAAGTCCCATAGTATGATAAAGTGGCATAATGGCCAGTATGCGTTCAAAGCGTTCCCAACCATGTTCAATAATTAACCCCATGACCCCGAAAAAATCGCTGGCAGCACTGCGGCACGCACCCTTAGGCTCACCAGTTGTCCCGGAAGTGTAAAGAATAGTTCCTCCCTGCTGTGATACGTGGCAAAAATGAGGAGCAGTAAATTTACTTGCCCAATCGGCAAAAGATACTTCCTGCTCTGACTGTAAGTCTAAAGAATTATTGATTAAAATGGGCTTTTTGTTAAGTGTATTAACGGCTTTTCTTACTTCCTCCTCTGTAAAAGCATCAAAGAAAACTGCTTTCGCACCCGTTTCAAAAAGGGCATACGCTATATCTTTGCTTTTCCAGCGGGCATTTAACATCACTGCCACAGCACCCACGCGGTGAATAGCAAAAAACATAGTTAGCGGTGCTTCTCCGTTACCGGCACATATAGCCGCATAATCTCCTTGCCCAATACCATGTTGAGCTAAATGGCAGGCCACAGCATGCACTCTCTTGTTCCATTCCCGATAACTCAGCCTTACATGCGGTGTAACTACAGCTTCCTGTTCCGGATAACGCTCGGCAGCCAGTTCCAATGCTAAAGATAACTCCATAGGCAGGCTTCCTTTAATAAATTTATAGTTTCTTAATACAATATGCTTAATGTCACCAATCTGTAACTTAACAGCTGTGAAATCTGCGTGTCACTTTACTCCACGCAAAAAAGCACACCGCTTATAACAGGAGCAGTGTGCTTTAATTGATCCTTGTTCAGTTTCAGACAAATATTTTTCTCTGTAAGCGATAATTTACCTTCCTACGGAAATACTATGAAAAAGTGAGACTGAGGTGTTATAAAACCATGCAGAAACTGGAAAGAAAAAACGATTTTTTCTATGGCAGCATTGCCGGCAGTATTGGAGCCATAGTGAAATATGCTTTTAATGAATTGGCACAATTCTTAGGTCTTGCTAAATATGATAATAACGCAACAGCCCTTACAGTAGTCTTTTCTTCTTATCAAAACACACCTTTTTACTGGCTGCTGGGGTTGATACATGCTGTCATGATCGGTGCCTTTTTCGGTGTACTGCTAGCTTTTATTTTTGATCACATTCTTACCCCGGAACATTATCTGTTCAAAGGAATTGGCTATGGCATTTTTCTTTATTTGCTTAACTTCGGTGTTATGGCTAAAGTTTTTGACTATCCTGCAGAAATTGCATCATTACCGAGTGATGTGATAATAATGCTTTTAAGCCTTATTCTTTATGCTGTAGTTACAGCTTATACCCTAAAAAAAATTGGTTTTTGGCAAACAGATTAGCCTCAGCTGCAGAATCATTCTTTCCTTAACAGAAAAAATGTAGTATAATATAAATAGAACTCTGTTAGGTGAGGTTACTATACAAACAAACGCTACCACCCTGAAACATCGAGAGATGCCAAAGGGTTAGCAGGTAACATCGGCTTAAGGTGTTACTTAGTGTAGCTGGGAGTACCCTACGTTGTATAGTGCTAAAGCTTTTACGAGAGGGATATATTTTTTTGTTCTTTAACCCTCACCTATAAATGTTGGGGGTTTTTTATTTCTGTTTATCACATAAACACTGAGTTCATACTATGATGGAGGTGATTTGTATGGACCCTGGGCCTGATATAGGATGTTATCTTCAATATTTTAAAACTTGGGAGCAAGCAGTCCTGCAATTCACTTCTATCGGTCTGCCTCCTCCCGCATGCATTGTAAACTGACTATCAGAAAAGGAGGCTTCATTGCTATGGACTTCACCACCATTACTAATTTGCTGGCGGAGAAGAATTATTATCAGTTAAAAGCAATCCTAGCCAGTAGCCAGGTGGCAGATATTGGCGAGTTTTTAAATATGCTGGACGCAACAACTGCACTACTGGTCTTCCGCCTTTTACCCAAAGATATGGCAGCCGATGTTTTCTCTTATCTTTCTCCGTCCCGCCAATCGTAATTATCTGTTTTAGTCAACGATAAAGAGCTGCAGCAGATTGTAGACGATTTATATTTTGACGATAAAATTGACTTTCTGGAAGAAATGCCCGCTAATGTCGTAAAAAAAATTTTGCAAAATTCTTCCGAAACAGAAAGGAAACTAATTAATCAGTTCCTTAACTATCCGGAGGATTCTGCAGGCAGTTTAATGACCATTGAATTTGTAGATTTAAAAAAAGAAATGCTGGTGCATGAGGCGCTTGTTAGAATCCGTGAAAGTGCACCTCAAAAAGAAACCATCTATACTTGCTACGTAACAGATGCCAACCGTGTTTTGGAAGGAATCCTTTCCCTGCGAGACTTAGTCATTGCCGAACCAGAACAAAAAATAGGCGAAATTATGCGCCAGGAGATTATTTATGCTAATACTCATGATGACAAAGAAGAAATTGCTGAATTAGTCAAAAAATATGACCTGCTGGCACTTCCCATCACTGATAATGAAAAACGTTTGGTAGGAATTATCACCGTTGATGATATCTTAGATGTTATTGAAGATGAAAACACAGAAGACTTCCATAAAATGGCGGCACTGGAACCTACAGATGTTGAATACCTGGAAAGCGGTGTCTTTGCCATGGCGCGTAAACGTATTGTCTGGTTACTTGTATTAATGCTTTCGGCCACTTTTACAGGTTATATTATTCGTAGTTATCAAACTACCTTAGAGAAAGTAGTAGCTTTGACTATCTTTATCCCCATGCTAATGGATACAGGAGGTAATGCCGGTTCCCAGTCATCGACGCTTATTATTCGCAGCCTGGCTTTAAATGAAGTAAACTTTCGTGATATAGCACAGGTCATGTGGAAGGAATTTCGGGTTAGTGTTATTGTAGGAATAACTTTAGCCTTTGTAAATTTCATTAGGATCCTCTTGATTGAACGCTATTCGCCGCCCATCGCATTTACAGTCTCCCTGACTTTATTTTTTACAGTTATGACTGCTAAAATAGTGGGTTCAAGCCTTCCCATTTTGGCTAAACAATTAAAGATTGACCCTGCCATCATGGCCGCCCCACTCATTACGACTATTGTAGATTCCATCTCATTAATTATTTATTTTACCCTCGCCGCCAAAATACTGCACTTTGCATAAAACACACCTTTAAAATAATATAATTTCTAACAGAATCAGGGCTCTGCTCCAGAGCCCTGATTCTGCCATTTTCCCTGGGTATGGTAATGTTTGATTGGTTTTTATTAGCTTTGGTATTTTATTAACTTGCCTTCCCAGGTTCTAAGCACTATTTCCCCTTCATTTTTTTCTACAATGCATTCAGGATACAAGGCAATTTTCCCCAAGCCTCCCGGGGCATTAACCACAAAAGTTGGTATTGCCAATCCTGAAGTCGACCCACGTAATCCTCGGATTATTTCTATACCCTTTTCCACCTGAGTGCGAAAATGCTGCGTACCCTGTACAGGTTTAGCATGAAAGAGATAATATGGCCGAACCATAATTGTTAATAGCATTTGATTGAGTTTTTTAATTATATTAACATCATCATTAACTCCAGCCAACAAAACTGATTGATTCCCCAGAGCCACACCGCTTCGGGCCAATTTAAGACAAGCCTCTGCTGCAGCAGGTGTAATCTCCAGGGGATGGTTAAACTGCGTATTTAAATATAACGGCAGATGCCGGCTCATTATCTGACAAAGATTATCGGTAATGCGCATCGGTAAAGTTACCGGTACACGGGTACCGATGCGTTTAATCTCCACATGCGGTATACGCTCCAATTCAGTTAGTAACCAGTCAAGCAGATCATCTTCCAGCATCAGCGCATCACCGCCCGTTAGGAGAACATCTCTAATCTGTTTTTGCTGCCGCACATACTCCAGCGCTGCAGTCAGATCATTTATGGTGCTATGACTATCCCTTTGCCCGATTAAGCGGCGGCGCTGGCAGTGGCGGCAGTACATAGCACAACGGTTAGTGACATTAATAATAATTCTGTCAGGATAACGCTGCACAACTGCAGGTACCGGTGAGCCGGATTCTTCTGCCATAGGATCAATCATTCCCACCGTATCAGAAATTTCTTGGTATGAAGGTATTGCCTGTATTCTGATGGGACATGCTGACGTATTACCCATTAGACTTAAATAATAAAGGGAGATGGCAAAGCGGTAGGATTGGCACACTGCGGCTACATCCTGTTCTTGCTGCTCATTTAACGAGATTAATTCACTCAGCTGCTGGGGAGTAGAAACCCTGTTTTTTATCTGCCAATGCCAGTCATTCCACTCCCTCTCCCCAATCCCAAATTGCTCCTGCAGACGTTTCTGAGTCTGTGTTATCTCTTCCCAACAACTTATTCCGTCCGGTATTTTTGCTTTTTCCTGCAGATATGACTCTATTTTAGCCCGCAATTCACTTATTCTCTGCAGAGCATTTTTTTGCTTCTCCTCTAACTCTCGAATGTTTCTTTGCATAACTCTACCTTCTTTTAGCGTAATTAAAAACATTGTAATGCATACATCCGCCTGGCTAAAAACTTACTATAATCAAGGGGCAAACCGTAAACTAAGTCACAAACAGCTTCTGAAGTCAATTGGAGATACCCCGTTGTATTAGGTTTACTGTTTGCTTCAATTAACCACAATCTGTTTTCCTCATCAATACCGATATCAAGGCCTATTTCACCATGCCACCCAAAAGATGTTTCTAATGCTAAAGCAATTTTTTGTGCAAATTCCGTAATTTGTAACCAAGAAACGCCTTCATACGGTAGCTGCTCACCGGCTCCTACAATAATTTCATGTGCACCGGACATGGCATTGGTAACTACGGCACCTGGCTGTGCAATACGATAAGAAATACTAGATACTACCCAACGCGAACTGCCATCCTTTGCCATTAGTACCCTCATATCAAAGGGACAGCCATCAATTTGGGCCAGCGGCAAACCTTGCTGAATAATTGAATTAGTACCTAATTTTTCAATAATAAAATTGTACAATTCCTCCGTGCTAGAAAAAGCCCAGGAAGTTGTTAATTCTCCTCCAGCCTTACAAATTAAGCCTTCTTGGGTGCTCTCTACCCGTAAAACACCTTCACCAAAACTACCATAATTACTTTTAACATAACTGCTGGGGTAGTTTTCCAGGAACCATTCTAACATTGATAAAGAAAGAGGTTCTGTATCAGGAACATATACTCTCACATCTCTGAAAAAACTCAGAGCCTCATAAGTCTGCCATTTACCAAAGTAACGCCGCGCATTTATCACCTGTAAATGCGGATCACGTCGTAATGTTTTATTGGCTTCCTTGGCCACTGCACGCGTTGCAGGATCATAGGGATAAGTTGCTAAATCATATAGCACATGGGGAAAAGGAAGCCATCTTTGCTGCCACTTTTGCTGTTTCTGCTGATAGATGTAGGCGTTTACCAGCTCTTCTTCCCACTTAATATCCTCCAAAGTAAAAAGATAAAAAATAATACCTTTTGCTGCAGCTAAGAGCGCACTCTTTTTTAGTTCCACGTCTGTATCCAAATACTCAACCGTATCCTTTGAAACAGTCATTCCCATCAACGGCCCCAGGACTATTTCCTGAGAAGAGTAGGCTGTTAAAGCAATTGTCTTGGGAATATAATCGGGAAGTTCATTATACAACTGCGTGGACAAATAAATCTTATCCTCTGACAAATCTTTTTCTTGCTGCCATATTTCTGCGGAACATTTTGTCGCACCAACCCTCAAAGTAATTAGTTGGCCTAGCCTATAACCAAAGCGTTTTAGTTGGAGGCTGTTAAGCAAGACTACTTTCTTCGGCCAACCAGGCGCATATGGCATTAGTTTTAGTTGGATCAAATCATTATCCTGAGGCAAAGTATATTTAACTTTCTGCGTTACTTCACATCCCGCCAAGGCAAAACCTAATAACATCGGAGCATAATTTATTTCTTTGTTCAGACCACGGTCTCTCATGCGCGTAAAACTTACTTTAAGGGGTTTTCCATTAACCTCAATCAGTTTCACATTGCCGTTTTTGTCAACCCCTAAATCCACTCCCAGTTCCCCAAGAAAACCAAATTTTTCTTCTAGAGCCTCACCCATAGAACAGGTAAGTTGAATAATATTTTCAATAATTTTTTCTGCATCATGGGGGAAGAGCCAATTTAGCACTTCAGACACACGTAAGACATTGCCGCCACTTCGCGGGCTGGTAATAACACTATCAGTTGCGGCAATTCGAGCATTTATTCCCGTTACACTCCAACAGTCAGGAGTTTTTTTCTGCAGCATAACCCTTACATCAAAACGGTTGCCAAAAAATGTGGCTAAATCAATACCTACCTGCATTAAATAATTTTGCTCCCCGGCTATTAGTTCTTCCAGCTTAGCTATAAAAGAATCCTCATCCGGGAGGTTTAACACTTCATTACCCTGTTCACTCCGATACTCAATGCTGTAACCGGTCTCCGCTTGCGACACTCTGATAACACCCTGCCCTTTATATAAGCGATCTGGCTTAAGATAAACATTTTGATGCTCTTTCATTAATGATAATAGTTTTGTTTGCTCATACCAGGCGTATTCGGGGAGGGCATCTCTTAAATGGGGATATTTGCTTAAGTGTTCATAAGTTTCATATTTGGCTATTTTCACGACTGAATTATATACAGTAATGGGCAGTTCATTGGCCTCCACTAACTGGCGTAATAAATATGAGGCCTCACGGCCATCCTTGCCAAAACAGCGATCATAAATTACATAGGGCAGGGGAAACTCCTTACTTACCCACACTTTTTCCCGGTTAAAATAATAGCCCTGTACCTTCCTTTGCTCCCAGTTAATCCCACTAATAGTAAAGAAATAAACAAAACCATGAATAGCCTGTGTCCACTGCTGAAAACGCCAATAAACACTGTCCCAGCCTCCGGATAAAAGCCTTGCAGCCTTACTTTCACTAATAAAAACGCCTAAAAAAGGAACTAGTTCAATTTCCCCGTTTTCTATTCTTATATTGACAGTGTTTTGTGTTGGCAATAAAAGTGCTGCAGCTATTTTAGCCTCCAGTTTTAGCTTATTGACATAGCTATTTTTATCATAGCTTACTTTGACTCTACAATTTATACTGCGTAAGCCGGCTTTAATGAGATAAGTACCGGTAGTCAGAGCTATCTGCTGCTTACCTGATAAGATTATCTCATTATCTACACGCTGCTGTATCAGTAAATGTGCTGTACAAGTCACCATTTTTTATACACCCCCGAGTATATTGTATGCCAGTAGGGAATATAGAGTTCTTACTATCATGGAGCCACACTTGTCCATTTAACGGGCTTTTGGCAGCAAAAAAATGACACCAACCTGATTAATGGTTGGTGTCATTTTTTTTAGAGGTTTCGTACAATATTTAGATGCTTACCTTTTTCGTTTGCCATTTTTAGCGAATGTTTGTTTTAAGGCCCTCTCAACTGGGATTATTGTTCCTAGCATTATAATTATCTGCACAACAGAAAGGACTGCACCTACCGATCCAATGACACCAGTGGGTTCGTTAATGAGCAGTAGCATTATGCCAAAGGTTATTATCAGCATCGGCCAGCCTATAGCATACCAGAGTTTTCCACAATAATGGTGCGCAAATTCCCATGTCTCTTTGTTTTTCATAGACATAGATGTTCTGTAGCCGAAAACACTGTTAATTTTTTTAGGAGCACTTCTGATAAATAATCTGCCAAAAACAATCATTGAAACGGGAATCAAGAGAGACATCATCAACATAAAAAACCAGAATTGCATTTTGTCACACCTCGCATGAAAAACATTTGGTTTTTCCCCAGATGCTTAATTAAGAAGTGGTCATTAGAATTATATACTTCAAGGACTGTAGCTATATCATTTGGTCGGTGTTAGAAGCATTGACCAGTTGCCATTTTGTGCATCAATAAATTGGCCATGAGAAATTGGTATCCCCCACTTCCAACCGTTTTCAACCCATCTGTCTATGGTATTTGCATTAATTTTTGTATAATCCATCTGTGATCCCCCATAAGTTTCTATATTAGCTCGTTTTATAACCGACCATACTATTTCATTAGGCGAAAACTCATTCCTTTGGTATTGAATTCCTTAAACTTTTGCCAATCTCCTCTTTAATTCCGGGGATTGGTAACAAGGTGCATTGCCTTCTCCTCTTTTATTCAAGCAGTGCCGGAGACCTCAATCAAAACAGCTAATAGGACCGAGGGATTTTAAGTCCCTTGCGTCTGCCTGTTAAGCTATAGCTTTTACTCCCCCTACGCTTAAATATTACTACTTATTAACTTTGCTTAGAAAGAGAAATGATTTGCTTTAGAGAAGTTTCCCATTGGGGATTGTTTACTTTTAGGTGTTTCCCGTTAAATTGATTTGGAATTGATATATATTCGTTCCCAATACAGTCGATATTCAAAAAGTCCTGCTGATTATTCCAATCAATTAAAATGGTATAATGTTCAGTTCTAACAGGATAAACAAAAATCCTCTTCGCTTGTTGACGAAGAGGGTATATTCATAAGTGGTGCCGGAGACCGGAATCGAACCGGTACGGTCTATGGAAGGACCGAGGGATTTTAAGTCCCTTGCGTCTGCCTGTTC
>JAAZJT010000158.1 GCA_012800215.1 Bacillota bacterium
AAGCCTAAAACATCAGCGTCTTGGGCCTCATGATATTTTAAGTCACCTGTTACCAAGACATCTGCGCCGGCAAAAGCAGCAGCATAAACTAAATCACTGCCGGCACCGCCGCATAATGCTACTTTTTTAATTACTTTTGACAGATCACCGGTCACGCGCACAAAAGGAATTTCCAACCGCTTTTTTATCTCCTGACAAAAATCAGCTAACGAACAGGAATTTCGCAATGAGCCAATGCGTCCTAAACCATATTGCCGGCCTTCATTTAATAATGCATAAATATCATAGGCCACTTCTTCATAGGGATGTGCCTTTAACATAGCTCTAACAACCTGCTTGCGCAAATTAGCAGGGACCACAGTTTCCAGGCGGACTTCCTTTACCTCCTCCAATTTCCCTTGCTCACCAATGAAAGGTGATGTTCCCTCCAGGGGTAAGAAAGTGCCGACGCCTTCTGTGCTAAAACTGCAATTACTATAGTTCCCAATACAGCCTGCGCCCGCTGCCGCCATTGCATTGCGTACATTATGTACATATTCTTTGGGCACATAAACAACTATTTTCTCTAATGCAAAGTGTCCTGCCGGCTGTAATACACGTGTATCAGTAATCCCCAAGTGTTGCGCAAGGGCATCATTAACACCGCCATTTGCCATATCCAAGTTTGTATGGGCAGCATAAATAGCAATGCCTGCCTTCAGTGCCCGCTGAATTAACCTGCCTTTTATTTGATCAGTACGTATTGCTGCTAATGGTTTAAAAATAAACGGATGATGGGTGACGATAAAATCGGCACCCATCGTAATAGCCTCACTTAATGCATCTTCATTGACATCCAAGGTTACATATATTTTAGTTACAGTACCCTGTAGATTTCCCAACTGCAAACCAATATTATCCCATTCTAATGCTAGATGTTTGGGAGCCAGTTTTTCCAAGATATTAATCAGTGTCTGTATTTTTAGTTGCACTGGTTAACACCTCCTGTAAACAGTGCAGTTGATGCTCCACTTCATTAATTTTCTCTGTCACATCTTCTTTCTTAGCTTTCTGTAAACTATGATAAACTGTGCGCAGTTTACGGATTTTTTCTTTTAACAAACGTGGTAAAAGTGGCGGTTTTTTTTCTAACAAGCGCGGCCCCAAAGAAAGACGAAAGGGATCCCTTTCCACTTCCAAGCCTGGTTTAGCAAGAATTATCTCATATAAATATTTGCCTTCTGCCACTAAGGCTTCATGTACAAGGGCAAAACCGTTGTTAGCCAAATAAAGCCTAAGGTAGCCGGCTTCATTCATCGGCTGTAAAATTACCCTTTTAATCTGGGAAAGCTTATTCTTGCCCCTGTCAAGCAGTGAAGCAATGGTGCGGCCACCAAGGCCTGCAATAACCACAGTATCCACATCATCAGCACCGGTAAGGACATCTAGTCCGTCACCGAGCCGCAAGTCAATTCTCTGATGACAATTAAAGGCCGCAATTGTCTCCTGCGCTTGTTTCAGTGGCGCTTCATTTATATCACTGGCCACAGCATGTTGGCAAATTTGTTCAAGTAATAAATAGATAGGAAGGTAGGCATGGTCAGTACCTATATCTGCCACCACACTTCCCTGGGGAATTAATTCGGCAATAGCTTGCAGGCGTGGGGTGAGTTTCATATGTATACACCTCCACCCTTATTTTTTCCTTTTCTAGCTAAAATTATATATTCCTGCTACAAAACTTTTTTAAAACAATATTTTCTGTCTATATTAGATAATTCCCCTTTCTTCAGGTGTACCTGGAATTATATTATCTAAGATTAAACCCAAAATTGCCGCTACTGCCATGCTTGTCTTGCCAATTGTCGTAATAATATCAGAGAGCCACGTTGCACCTTCTATTACAAAGGGCGTTCCTGCTGCCTCTAGACCGGAAAAATATGCAGGCACACTCAGCCCCATAAAAAGGATAAAGCCCATGATCATCAGATTACGCATCGATGATAAATCTGCTTTGGCAGCATTACTAACACCAACGGCAGCAATGAGTCCAAATAATGAACAGTAAAGACCTCCCACAATAGGTGAAGGAATAGTTGCAACTACTGCCCCAAATTTAGCAAAAATACCAAGGAAAATTAAAATGCCGGCTCCAACATTAACAACATAACGGCTTGCCACACCTGTTAATCCCACCAAAGCAATATTTTCGGAGTAACTTGTATTACAAGGTCCTCCCAAAATAGCACCGAGGAAACAAGCAAGCCCCTCCATGCTAATACCACGGCTAACCTGTGCACCTGTAAGCTTAGGCGCGCCCGACACGGCAGCAATAGTATGATAATCACCATAGGATTCAATAATTGAAGCAAGGTAGCCGGCTAAAATAACCAAGAGAAAACTAAAATCAAACTTAGGTGTTCCCCAGGGAAAGAAAATGTTCAAGCGGAACCATTGGGCATTGGCAATCGGAGAAAAATCAACATAACCCGGCGTTGCAGGAGTATAAACTCCTGTAACTGTTAAAATTACAGCAATAATATATACTATTATTACAGAGGTTAAAATACTAAATGCCGAAACCATAGGTTTTTTTCGACTGACCACTAAGCTTAAGAAAAAAATAAGAGCAATAACCAAACCCGATAAAAACCAGTTCTCACCGGCCTGTGGTGCACCAGCACCATAAAGAGATAAACCAATCAAAGTAACAACTGGCCCAATAACAACAGGCGTTAAATATTTTGTGACCTTACCGATTAAACCGGAAAAACCTATAAATATCTCCACAACTGAACCTAAAATAATAGCTCCGGTAATATAGGCCATAATAGTGGCAACATCATTACTGCGCGTCGTAACCATCGCAATTATAGCAAAATAAGGGCCTAAGAAAGCAAAAGACATGCCCTGCACAATGGGAAGCCTTGTGCCAAAGTTGACCTGCAATAATGTGGCAATACCGGCAGATAACATTGAAACCGCAACCAGTAGAGCTGTCTGCTACGCATCCATACCCATAGCAGGTGCTATTAATAATGGTACAGCGACTGTAGCTCCAAAAGCGGTCAGTACATGCTGTAAGCCTAAGGCAAATGCTTTAGTAAAAGGCTTTGGTATTTCATTAATTGATACCCTCTTTTTTTCTCACTCATTCCACTACCTCTCCATTTCTTATATTTTTTGTTAATAAAACTTAACCAGCTATTATTTTACCTTTTGTTACAATAAAAAACAATTCTCTCCTTGCAAAACATAAAAAAATCTGATAGATTGCAGCAATCTGTCGTTCTAGGACTATATTCGCCCTATTATGATTTTGTCCTTTAGTTTTGAGCTAAAATTATTTTAAAACTGGCATTCTCTCTCCTCTAAGAATTATCATAAGCAAATTTCTTAGCAGGTGTTTTGCCCTCAAAAAAAGTGACAAGGGTTAATTCCCTTGTCACTTTTTAAAATTCATTATGTTATGCTACCCAAGCTTGGCAGATTTTTACGCCTTCAGCTGCGTTGGTTGTAAAAGCATCGGAGCCAATTTGATCAGAAGCTTCTTGGGTAACAGGGTTGCCACCAATGATGATTTTAACATCATCGCGAACACCGGCTTCTTTTAATGCATCCACTGTATCTTTCATTGACTCAAGAGCTAAGGTAAGAACACCGCTCATGCCAACGATAGCAGGCTTAAGTTCTTTCACTTTTTCTACGAAAGCACTGGCAGGTTGGTCAATACCAATGTCAACCACTTCAAAGCCAGCGGCTTCAGCCATGCTCTTGAAAATGTTTTTGCCGATATCGTGTAAGTCACCGGCAACGGTACCTAATACGATGGTACCAATTTTTGCGGAGCTGTCGCCACCAATAACCGGCTTCAGTACATCAATGGCGCTGGTCAGCAGTTCACCAGCGAAAATTAAATCACCGACAAAATACTCACCCTGCTCAAACAAGTCACCCACAATAGCCATTCCGGCTTGGCAAGCAGCAACTGCTTCCTGTGCTTCTTCTTCAGTAGGATTGGTGGCCACAAATGCTTCTAAATCAGCTAATACTTTCTCCTCATCCAGTTCTCCTACTGCTTCTGTTAAAGCTTTTAGGTCTAACATGTACAGTCCTCCTTTTTTCTTAAACTAGTACGCTCAAGGCGTTATGTTCTCAGCAGCACTAATTTACTGAGACCCCATTTATATGTATCTGCCTCAACATAGGACAGATTTATGGGCAATAAGATCCTGTCCCGAACAGACTGAAAAGCGTTCAAATGATGACTCTATTTGCAACATTTATACAGTTCGCTACAAATATAAATTTTCCTTCAGCAATAAAAATTTTTTTATGACTAAAGTGTGAATTTTATACAATATTTGCTTTAGGGCTTGTTTTAGTTACGTTCAATTCCAATTGTATGCTGCGGAACTCAAAGATATTTCTAATTTGTGCTAATTTTTATTATAGTTATTCTCCCTTTGCAACTAAATTCCTTTATTTTTAAAAATTAAATATTATCAAATTATTTTTTGCATAAATTTTTGTCAAGGTATGTATCATTGCAGCTTAATATACTAATTGCCGCTGCACTACTAAAAACCAAAAAACAGCCATAAGGACTACCCTTATGGCTGTTGTATTTTACAATGGTGGGCGATGACGGGCTCGAACCGCCGACATCCTGCTTGTAAGGCAGGCGCTCTCCCAGCTGAGCTAATCGCCCTTATTTGGTGACCCCTGCGGGACTCGAACCCGCGTTACCGCCGTGAAAGGGCGGTGTCTTAACCGCTTGACCAAGGGGCCGAATATATGGTGGGCCCACTAGGATTCGAACCTAGAACCGACCGGTTATGAGCCGGCAGCTCTAACCGTTGAGCTATGGGCCCTTGGCT
>JAAZJT010000159.1 GCA_012800215.1 Bacillota bacterium
GACCTCTCGTGGTATCGCAACAACAATTTCGGTGACTCCAAATCGTACCACGTGCTGGGCGGGTATTCCGATTTTTACGGCACCTACCTGCACGAGAACGATTACGGGTCGGCTCACTACGTGCCGTACGAGGATAAACTGGGCAGGAAGATATTTATCTGGGGCTTATCCCAGTCGGGCATGATCTGGGAAGACCTGCTGACCGACAACGATGGGCAGTACGTGGAGTTTCAGTCGGGAAAGCTGTTCAACCAGCCCGGGAGCAGCAGCGCCAGAACCCCGTTCAAGCACCCGAGCTTCACGCCCTACGGCATGGAGAGCTGGAAAGAGTACTGGGCTCCCGTGAAAGGGACGGGGGGTATCACGCTGATGAACCCGCTGGGATCGCTCAACATCAGTGACTCGGGCGAGAAAACGGTCGTGGCCTTTTGCCCGTTGCAGCGGGTAGACGAGCCGCTAACCGTCCGCGTGAACAACGAAACGGTCTACAGCACCAAGCTGGAGTTGGATGTGCTGCAGACCTGGAAAGTGGAGCTGGAGTTACCCGGATTGCCTTCGGACGACTTGGTGGTGGAGATTGGCGACCAGAAACTGGTTTACGACGCCAAGGCGTACAACTACCAGGTTGAACGACCGCTCACCCTGCCTGCCGACTTCGATTGGAACGGCGCCTACGGCCTTTACGTGCAAGGGGAACAGTGGTTGAATCAAAAACGATACGAGCAGGCGGAAGATTGCCTCTCGCGATCGCTCGAGAAAGAGCCGTGGCTACTGCCGGCATTGCAAAAAATGGGGTTACTATACTTGCAGCGCGGTGACTACCAACGCTCCTTGGAGTACTGCAAAAAGGCGCTGCAACTGGACACCTACAACGGCGAATCGAACTACCTCTACGCGATGAACCAGTTGAAGCTGGGCCATATCTTGGACGCCAAGGAGGGGTTTTCCCTCGCCTGCTACTCGACCGCGGAGAAAGGGGCGGCACTGATCGGGTTGGGGCAATGCTTCTTCCTGGAGGGGAACATGAAAAAAGCCGAGGAGTGCTGGCACGAAAGCTTGTGCTACAACAGCAAGCGGGTCTTCCCGAAAGAGTGGCTGGTCACCCTCTACCGTGTTACCGGTCAAACCGGTAAAGCCGCCACGCTGGTTGAAGAGCTGTTGCAAGAGTACCCGTTAAACCGCGCAGCCGCTTTCGAGAAGTACCTGCTGACCGGGAAAGAGACGGATGCCTCCGCGTTTTGCGGCACGGTTACCAATGAGCTGCCGTTCGAGACCTACCTTGAACTTTCGGAAAGATACGCCGAGCTGCAACTGCTTCAAGAGGCAGTACAGGTGCTGCTGCTCGCGCCGGAGCACCCCTTGATAGATTACCACTTGGCCTACCTCTACCACGAGCTGGGCGACGAGCAAGCGTCACGCCTCCACCTGAACAGGGCGGAAAGCAGTTCACCGTTCCTGGTTTTCCCGCACCGCCTTACCACGCTCACCTGCTTAGAGTGGGCGAACGGGGAGATGCCGTCGTGGGAAAACGACTATTACCGGGCGCTGCTCTACACCCGTTTCGGAAACAGGGAGAAGGCGTTGGAACTGCTAAACGGTTGCGACGAGGCCGACTTCGCCCCGCTTTTCGTGGTACGCGCAAGGATGAAGAGCGGCGAGGGGAGGTTGCAAGACCTGCTCACGGCCGAACGGTTAGCTGCCGACGACTGGCGTATCGGCATGGAGTTGCTCTCTTTCTACCAGAACGCGAACAAACCCGAGGTGGCAGTAAAATATGCCGAGAAGCATTTTAACCGGGACAAGAGCAACCATAGGATCGGGCTGCGATACGCTAAACTGCTGTCAACCTGCGGTGAGTACGATAAGAGCTTGTCGCTGCTGTCGAAGCTGACCGTCCTCCCGAGCGAAGGGGCCTCCGAGGGGAGGGTCGTCTACCGACAAGCACACCTGATGAAAAGTATTGACTGTCTGAAGAGAGGCCGACATAAAACCGCGCTGAACCACCTGCAGCTGTCTATGCTGTGGCCGGAAAACCTGGGCGTCGGGAAACCTTACGAGGAGCTTATCGACCAACACTTCGAGAAGTACCTACAAGGGGTTATCCTACTAAAGATGAACAAAAAAGAGCAAGCGGCGACCTGTTTCGAGGAGGTGGCGTCGCGAACCGCATTCGCACGAGGTTCAAATCTGCTGCTCAAAGCGCTGGCGCTTAAGAAAACAGGCAAAGTTGCAGAAGGCGACGAGGTGATAAGAACATGGGAAGAAAACGGCGAGAAAAGTTACGTGAAAGAGTGGTGCGTAGGGTTCTACAAAAACGGCGTGGAGTGGGCGAAAAATCAAACCTCTACCCACGTCGCCTCAAGCAACGAGGAGGCCAAACCGTGGGAGGTGGCCGCCCAACACGATGGGAACTTCGCTTTTATACTCGCCCTACTGGACTTCCTATAAGCCTAACAAGCTACCTAATTCAATTAGCCATTCATTAGGGACATTTGTTTAATTCCAATTTTAAAGGAAACACCTCAAAATGAGGTGTTTCCTTTTTTCATCATGCGGCAGAAAGTGATTTTTCTTTGCCTGATCTTTCATTGAAGGGCGTCCGAATATAGTTGGCACGTGAGTTAACCAGGCAATACGTACCCCAAAAAGAATCTTGATAAATTTAACAAGCATGATGTTAGGTGGGTACAGCACGAGTTGAACAAGAGATCAAGAAGAAAATTGAATTTTAAAACGCCGAAAAAATATTTTTAACATCGTTTGCTAAACGTGTTATGTTTAATAATTGAATCTACGTTCTCACAGGATAAAAATTAAAAATGGGGAGAGTTTGAGAAAAAACAACTAATTTTGTCGAAATGATAGTTTAACAAGTGTATAATAATTTGCAATAGTTTTATTTAAAATTTTGAGATGTGAACCATAAAGTGAACATCATTGATATTGCCATGAAAGAGGAATTAATAAAAATTCCCTGTGACATGTTGATCCCATTTGACATATTCAAACCTTGTTATTCATGAATAATGTTAAATCAAAATTCGAACTTGTTAAGTCTCTGAAAAAAGGTGACATGGTCGCTTTTGATGCAATTTATAATCAATACTGCCATAAATTGTATCAGTTTGTATTTATGTTTTTAAAGCAGAAAGAGGATGCCGAGGAGATTGTGCAGGATGTTTTCATTAAGATTTGGGAATCGAGAGGTAAAATTGATATTTATGCTTCTTTTGAATCGTTCCTGTTTACCATAGCCTACAACGCTACCATGAGTTTGTTGCGCAAAAGAATGAGTGAAACTAAGTCGAGGGAGTACCTGAAATCATTGCAACAATTTAGTTCTGCTGAACAGGTAATAGATGAAATCCAATATAAAGAATTAAAGCATAAAGTCGAGTCTTTACTAAAACAGTTAACTCCTCGCCAGGAAGAAATTTACCGTTTAAGCAGAGAAGAAGGTTTGACACATACAGAAATTTCCCAAAAATTAAATATTTCTGAAAGTACAGTGAACAATCACCTGGTAAGAACTTTAAAGTTTTTGAAATCTCATCTCGCTAGCGATCTGATTACCAATATTTTATTCATCTGCTTATTCCTTTCTTAAAAAAAGCATTTTTACATAGTTATCATCTTGCCTTGATGCGTAATACTAATAGATCTGAAAGGAAAGAGTTTTAATTTCATGGTTGTAGTTTAGTTAGAGAGGGCTGTCTCAAAGACCTTCCCCTGTTTATGGGGGAGGTATTTAACTTGAAAAAGAGTATGAATAAAGAAATTCTTATAAAATATTTAAACAATAATTGTACTGACGAGGAATTTGAGAAACTTGCAGGTTGGTTGGAAAATGAGTCTGCAACAGACGTTGGAAAATACTGGAGTTACGATTACTGGAAAATTTTTGAAACTGATTTGAAAAAAAGAGATGAGAAAGAGTACAGTGCATTACTCGATAAAATCCACCATGAAATAAACCTTAAACATAGAAAGGATGCAGATGCCAGGGTGATTAATTTTAAAAAAATTGTAAAATGGTTAAGCCGGGCAGCAGCGATACTGTTCCTCCCCTTACTGGGTGTGGTATTTTATTTGCTGTCGAACAGTAGCCTGCAAATGAATAACTTCACTGATTTGTCGTTTACTGTTGACTCGCTTGAAGTTATTGCCCCAATAGGTTCAAGAACAGTGGTGCAATTATCGGACGGGACTGAAGTAAATCTCAATTACGGCAGTAAAATTAAATACCCACGGAACTTTACCGGAGATACAAGGGAGATTACATTGTCAGGCGAAGCATATTTCGATGTGGCCCATAACCCTGAGAAACCATTTATCGTGAAAACGGGGGAACTGAATGTAAAAGCCTTGGGTACCGGGTTTAATGTAAATGCATATCCCGAAGATGATAATATTGCAACTACACTCGTGGAGGGGAAAGTAATCATTGAAAAGATATTGCCTGATAATAAAATCGGACGAATTGAAACAATGGTTCCGAACCAGCACCTAACGTATAATTTAAAAACCGGTAAAATTAGCTCAAATCAGGTAAATGTTGAAAATTACATTGCATGGAAAGAAGGAAAACTAGTATTCGATAACACCCCGATCCTGCGGGTTACTGAGAAACTGGGCAGGATGTTCAATGTTGAATTTCAAGTTGCTGACGACGTAAAGGATTTAACCTATACCGTAACGTTTGCCGATGATCCGCTGTTTCTAATTCTTGATTTAATGACTGAAACAACTCCAATCACATACAAGCGGATTCCTCGGAAAAAACTGGATAACGGTACTCTCTCAAAACAAGTAATTATAATTGAAAGACGATAATAAAATTTAAAGTTAATCATTAAAACAATTTGCCTATGATAAAAAATTATTAAAAAAGGGAAGTGCGCTAACACTTCCCTGTAGAGAGTTCAAAACAATCCCTGTAAAATGGACCGTACAGGGCAATTTCGAATCTAAACAATACAAAGATATGAAAAAAATTGAATCTATTTCCCGTGAATGGAAAATTCCTAGATTGCAAAAAGTATTTAGAATAATGAAACTTACTGTCTTACTGTTAATATTTTCTGTAATTAGCGTGTTCGCAAATAAAACGTATTCTCAAGCCCAAGTACTAACCCTTAACATGCAATACAGCACGGTAAAAGAAGTTCTTCGAAACATTGAGAAGCAAAGTGAGTTTGTCTTTATGTACAGCGAAAAGTTGATTGATGTGAACCGGAAAGTATCGGTGAACGTGAATAATAAGAAAATTAACGAAGTCCTCGATGAACTGTTTGCCGGAACCGATGTAAGTTATAAGGTAAAAGACCGCTTTGTTTTGCTTACAACACCTGAACTTACAAGCAGTAAATTAATGACTCAACAGCAAAAAATCCTTTCTGGTACCGTTACCACTGAATCCGGTGAACCACTACCAGGTGTAACGGTGGTAGTAAAAGGCACTACCCAGGGAACGGTTACCAATGCTGATGGAAACTACTCACTTTCCAACATCTCCGAAGACGCCACACTGGTATTTTCGTTTGTAGGGATGAAGACACAAGAAATTGTGGTTGGAAACCAGACAAGTATAAATGTTAGATTGGAGGAGGAGACAATTGGGTTGGAAGAGGTTGTTGCGATTGGGTATGGTACTACTAGCACAAAAAAGCTTACAACTTCAATTACCCGTATTGATTCAAGACAAATAGAAGAACTACCAATAAATACAATTGCAGATGCATTTGCGGGGCAAATCTCTGGTGTGATTTCTGAAAGTGGCACAGGACAACCAGGATCATTGCCAATAATAAGGATTAGAGGATATGGTTCTATAAATGCAGGGAGTGAACCGCTATTTGTAATTGATGGTATGATGGCCACTGCCACAGAATTTGCTATGCTAAATGCTAAATCAATCGATAATGTAACTATTCTTAAAGATGCAGCGGCGGGTGCAATTTACGGTTCGCGAGCAGGTAATGGGGTAGTGCTTGTAACTACTAAATCAGGAAAATACGGAGAAGCAAAAATTTCTGCTAACCTAACTTATGGATTACAAGAAGTGACTAATAAGGTTGATGTTCTAGACAAAAAAGATTTTCTTCTTTTAGTGAAAGAAGCATACAATAATGATGGACTACCATTACCTGAATTTTACAATCGTGATGAATCTAGTTTTGCAGATACGGACTGGCAGGATGAAATTTTCAGGCTATCTAACTATCAAAATTACCAGTTATCTATTGCTGGGGGGAATGATAAGATAAAATATTATTTAGGTGGGAATATTCTTGATAATGAAGGGATAATATTAACTACATACTCCAAAACCTACTCTGTTAATGGAAATTTCAATTTTGATATAAGACCTAAATTTAATGCCGGACTTACATTTAATGTTGCATATACTAAAGAAAGGGTTAATAACTCTATTGAAACTGGCCATGGACATGGAGGCGGAGGATATGGTGTTTCAGGTAATATTATTCAGCAATCGTTATGGCTGGCACCAATCGTACCAGTATACTTAGAAAATGGGGATTATGGACAATATGCTCAAGGAGAATTCGCTCCGTTTTTTTTGAAAGGTTATGCTAATCCAGTAGCAAACTTGACGGAAACTCATGATACATATTCACGGTATAACAATACAGGGCGTTTGTATGCAATTTATGAACCAGTAAAAGGACTTAGCCTTAATACTAGTTTTGGAGGAAGGTTGTATTCATTTTTTAGAGATTACCATCTTAGCCCTTACCTTGCTGGAAGTACAAGCCCATATGCAAATTTTTCTAATCCAAATTTTAGTGCAATGAGGGCAGGACAAGCAAATGGTATTTCAACTTCTTGGACATCAGAAACCTATTTGGATTTAAAGCAAACTATTTCAAAGGCTCATGAAATTGGATTTATTTTGGGTTATAGCCTTCAATATAATGGTGCCCGAATAACTTCAGCAGATGCTGATATTAATAACAGGGGGACTGCAAATGCTGCTAATCCTATTCCGCGCTTTGATAATTATTTCCGACCTAATATTTATGGTGCCGCCCTAGTTACTGGTGGGGGTAGTTTCGGAGAGAATACCTTTGAATCAATTTTTAGCAGAATAAATTATTCTTTCAGGGACAAGATTCTCTTAATGGGTTCATTACGCTATGATGGATCTTCAAAGTTTGCCCCCAATAATCGTTGGGGACTATTCCCAGCAATTTCAGGGGCATGGCGTGTTACAGAAGAGTCGTTCATGAATGGAGCAAAGTGGATTGATGATTTAAAACTGAGACTTAGCTATGGCATATCTGGTAATGATCAATTTGACAATTATGCTTGGCAAGGAAAGGTTAGTTATGGAAATCTGTATACATATGCACCATCATCTTCAGGCGGTATTACTAGTAAAGCTTTAATTCCCTCGTCTATTGAAAATCAGAATTTAAAGTGGGAGACAAATGCTCAAACAAATTTTGGTTTAGATTTAAGTTTATTTAAAAACAGGTTCAATTTAGCGATTGACTATTTTATCAGAGAAACACGTGATATGCTTCTTAACAGGGCTTTACCCCTGGAAAATGGAATAACTGGCTCGATGCTCGATAACATTGGTAATATGACCAATAAAGGGATTGAATTAGCATTGAACACTATAAACATTGATATGAATCATTTTTCATGGACAACCAATATTAATTTCACAAAAATAAACAACAAAGTGGGTGATGTATTTACTGCTACTGGTGAAATAAGATATGGGGTAGGGTTCCCTGGTGCAGGTACAATAAGGATTATTGAAGGAAGACCAATTTTTGAGATATATAGCTGGAAAACAATTGGAAATTATGAAACACAAGAACAGATTATTCAGAAACCTGGTCAAAATAATCCTAGGATTGGAGATACAATTATTGAAGACTATAATAAAGATGGCACATTAAATGATGACGATATGCAAAGAATTGGAAACATTTTACCAAATTTTACTTATGGTTTTACCAGTAATATTAAGTATAAAAACTTTGATATAAGTGTATTAATTAATGGAAGCCACGGCTCTTCTCAGATATTACCTGTGGCTCGGCAAGCTGCTCTGTTACGCACAATGGAGAATACTCTTCAAGTATTTTTTGATAATCGCTATGGACACGGTGGTGATTTATATATGGCATTCCCTACCACACTGCCCAGTGGACCACGCCATGCTAATCTTGATTACTTCGTCTGGGATGCATCATACCTAAGAGTGAAAAATTTAGTTTTAGGCTATAATGTAGCAGAAAACATTAGTGCAGCGATAGGTATAGAAAAGATAAGAGTAACTCTGGGTGTTCAAAATTTATATACCTTTACAAAATATCCATTCTATAACCCGGAATCTAATTCCTTCCAAGGAGCTCCTGGATCAGCTCAGTTCGGGATTGATCGTGGGACATATCCACTTGCACGTATTTATAGTATTGGATTAAACATAAGCTTTTAATAATTAACAAATGATAATTATGAAATCTATTAAATATATATTTGCAATCTTTTTGCTTTTGGCTACAGATGGGTGTGAAGATTTCCTTGAAAGAACACATCCTGGAGATCTAACATATGACAAGTTTTATCAAAATGAAGAACACTTTGAAGCGTCAATAACAGCTTGTTACTATTCATTAAAGAAACAAGTAGAGGAACTAATCGCTTTTACTGATTTGATCACGGATAATGTGTGGTGTGATTATTATGTCTCAAGTGATTATATAAATTTTAAATCTGCTAGTATTCCAACCAATTCAAGTATAATTCAAAGTTTTTGGGGTGCGTGCTATAAATCTATTTCATATTCAAATATTTTAATTACCCGTATTGAAAATTCAAGTGTTAAAGGAGCTATCAGGGAGGTTTTCATCAAAGAAGCTAAATTCATAAGAGCTTATTCCTATTTTAATCTTGTTCGTATTTACGGAGGAGTTCCTAAATACGAGCAGGAACCTTCAAATCTTAATGACACCTATTCAATTGGACGTTCTTCAACAGATGATATTTATGATTTTATTATTAGAGATTTAAAAGAAGTACTTGATATAGATATAAAAAGATCGACAGAGCAAAAAAAATTTGTAAAAGGTAGGGTGACTTCTTTAGCTGCAAAAACTCTTTTAGGAAAGGTTTATTTACAATCAGGGGATTATCAGAATGCATTAGCTACTCTTGAAGATATAGTGAAAAACAGTGGTTTAGAATTAGAAAACAATTTAGAAGATTTATATGATCCTGACGGATTTAGTAATGAGATAATTTTTGCTGTTAATTATGAGAGGGTAGCAGGAGAAAATAGTCCGTTTACAGCTAAAACCTTGCCTAGATTTTCAAGAGATATCTTACCCAATGTTAAAACTCAAGATAACGGCATTGGTGACTGGATACTTGAACCGCATACAGTTTCTAAATTTTCAGATAATGATAAGCGAAAAGAGTTAATTGATTCTATAGAAGTTGTTTTTGGCTCAATTGGTAAGGTAACTTTATATTATTCAAAAAAATACTTGGACATTAATACTACTGAGGATTTTCAATCAGGTTCTGATTTTATAGTCCTTCGTTATGCGGATGTACTATTAATGTATGCGGATGCTTTAAATAAAACTAATGGATCCAATGCTTATTTGTACCTAAATAAAGTGAGGGAGAGAGCCGGGTTAGAACCATTATCTTCAAACTTATCGAAAGAACAGTTGAATAAGGCTTTAGCTGAGGAAAGACAAAAAGAATTTATTTTAGAAGGGGACCGTTGGTTTGATCTTTCTTATAGGGGATTTGATTTCCTAAAAAAGACATTAAATGATTTTTATCCTTATGGCGCTCGCTACCCTGAGGCGTCAATTAAAGACCATCAAGTGTTATTCCCAATCCCATCAGATGAGGTAAATTTAAAACCTGATTATTTGCCTCAAAATCCAGGTTATTAAAAAATGAGATAAGTAAGAGACTGTTTAAAAATACCATAATAACTTTTTTATGAAGTCGGATAAATCACCAATAATCTGTTTTTAGAAATGAAACCGGGAAGTTTAAAATACTTCCTAAAAGATGGATTGTCTAAAGAACGCTTGCCTGGATTTCATTTCAAAGAAAGGCATCAAAATATTACGAAAGGATCACTAAATCAAGTGTTGCTTTTATATAAATCGCGATGAATCCGGTTAATGCTTAATAGAGTTTAATTTGAATTTTTAAACAGTCTCTTAGAAATTAAAATTATAAAACTTTGATTATCAGCAATGAAATTCTTATGAAAAGATTAAAATTTTTACTGTTTATTTGTTATCCCTTTATATACATAGGATGTAGTGACAAATCAAATGAAGATTTAAAAGTCAATTGGGTTGATCCATTTATTGCAACCGAGGGTGATCATGGTCAACTTTATCCAGGAGCAACAACCCCTTTCGGGTTAGTTAAACTAAGTCCTGAAACCACGGGGACGGGGCATTCCGGATATCAATACCAAGAAAA
>JAAZJT010000186.1 GCA_012800215.1 Bacillota bacterium
ATTGCAGGCCGTACGTTTATTCTGATTCCTACCGGGGATGAAACAAAAACTTTTACCTACCAGGCCGCCGATCACCTGGGAAACCCCCTGGATAATGTTTTATTCAGCCTACTGGCAGAACAGGCCGGGGTAAACCTGCTTGAAAACGGTACATTGACCGTCGATGCCAGCGCCGCAGCAGGAAATATTGTCCTGCAGGCCGCGTTTCGGGAAGTGCCGGCTGCAGGGGAGGAAACAGAAAGCCCCCCCTTGACAGGTGCACTGACAGTTACCCTGGCCCTGCTGGCGCCCGCTGCCATCCAGGTTGAAGGCCCGGTTACCCTGGAAATACCGCCGGTCGTTAATGATAATGATGATGAAGAAACACCACCGGAAACCAGGGCCGGCTATACAGCCAAGGTTTTTGATCAGGAAGACAGCCTGCTGGCAAATGCCGGGGTAATCTGGAGCCTGTGGGAGGCTGTTGAAGGGGTTACGCTCAGTGACACAGGGGAGCTTACCGTAACCCAGGCAGCAAAGGCGGGCACAATCACAATTATGGCTGTATCCTTAGACAACGATGAAGTTACCGGTTTTTTGGAAATAGAATTGTTGGCCGGGGCAGAATCCCCCGCTGAAGACACGCCCCCGGGAAGGGAAGAAGACCCCCCGGCTTTGGAAGAACTGCCCAAAGAGGGTACCGGTGGTGGCGGTGGCGGTAATGACGGTGATGGTGACAGCGATATGACCGGTACGGATATTGATGACAACAGTTCCACCGGCGATGAAGATGCTGAAAACAGCAACGAAGATGCCGGCTACACTGACCAGGAAGACACGGCCGGCAACCATGACCATGTTAACACCGATGATGAAGCGATCATTGATAACAACGATCATAATCCAGATGACAGCGCTCATGATCAAAATGACAGCGACAGCGGGGATGCTGCCGGTAAGGACGAGGAGGATGCAGGCAGCAACGGGGAAGACTTGCAAAACAGTGACAACGATGAGCCTTCTGATGAGCCTTCTGATGAGCTTCCTGACGGGCTTCCTGAAGAGCAACCCGATGAGGTTTCTAAGGATACAGATGAAGGTAACGCTGCAGGAGTTGCTGCAAATGCAACCGCTGGTGAAGACGGCGAAGATAATGAACAACAGGACCGTGATCAGGGGGGCAGCCAAGAACAGGGCGGTTATCAGGATGATTACGCTGTAAGCCCTGAAAACGAAGAAACACCGGCAGCAGAGGACACAGCTGATTCCGGTGATTAATAAACCGCCAACACTTCTTGAATTTTGAACTGTTGCCCTAAACAAAAGGAGGTACATTCCTGTGGAAAAGCACAACAATAATGTTTTCCATTTTGCACCCTCAAAACCCGTAGACTTTTCCGGCAATTCTCAGGAAGAACATTTACACACTGAAGCAGCGTCTGAGCTGCAGCCGGTGCAGGCAGATGTTCCCGTTAAAAAACAGCCTACCGGCCGGCAAAAGGCTTTCAGTGTGGTGGGTAACGTGCTTTTCTGCTGCCTTTTGTTCCTGATGGTGGCCCTGGTGTTTTCCATGGTACAAAGCAGGTTGCGGGGCGGGCCGCCCCAGGTAGCCGGTCATCAGATGTATATCGTGCTCAGCGGCAGTATGAGTCCTGCTTTTGATGCCGGCAGCCTGGCCTTTGTCCAGCCCACTGCGCCGCAGAACATTGCCGCGGGTGACATTATCACCTTCCGTTCTGCCGGCAAGGGGGATACGCTGGTTACACACCGTGTTGTGCAGGTTAACCGTGAAAGCGGCCTTAACTTTACCACCCGGGGC
>JAAZJT010000160.1 GCA_012800215.1 Bacillota bacterium
AAAAGCCGTTATAAATGCCTGTAAGGACACAAGGGGCTTCGTGCTTTTCTAAATACAGAAGGCACGTGGCAATCAGGGTGGTACCGCGGAAGGATAATCCTCTCGTCCCTGGCAGATTTTTAATCATGCAGGGCGAGGGGATTTTTTTATCTAATTTTAAATTTCACGGAGGGATGAGATAATGATTATTTATCTTGACGGCAAATTTGTGCCAAAAGAGGAGGCTGTAGTTTCTATTTTTGACCATGGCTTACTCTATGGTGACGGTGTTTTCGAAGGTATTCGGGCATATCATGGCAGGGTTTTTAAGTTAGAAGAACACCTTGAGAGGCTTTACGAATCGGCCAAGTCAATTATGCTGGAAATACCTGTGACGATTGAAGAAATGCAGGAGATTGTACTGGAAACCCTCCGTAGAAACAAGCTGAGGGATGCTTATATCAGGCTGGTGGTTACAAGGGGTGTTGGTGATTTAGGCCTTGATCCGAGGTCATGCCCCGAAGCTACTTTATTCTGTATTGCTTCTTCTATTCAGTTGTACCCACAGGAATTGTACCAAAAAGGCCTGGAAGTTGTAACTGTACCGACGAGGAGAAATGCAAGCGATGCCTTAAGTCCGCGGATTAAATCATTAAATTACCTGAACAATATTCTGGCTAAAATTGAAGCTAATCTTGCCGGAACTATGGAAGCTATTATGCTGAACGTGGAAGGATATGTGGCTGAAGCTACAGGCGATAATATTTTCCTTGTGAAAAAAGGGAAGCTGATTACCCCTCCAAGCTATGCCGGCTTACTGGAAGGCGTAACCCGCAATACCGTTATGGAGCTGGCGGCAAGTAAAGGAATGGAAGTTAAAGAAGACTTATTTACAAGGCATGATGTGTATATTGCCGATGAAATTTTCCTGACAGGGACAGCAGCTGAAATTATTCCGGTAGTAAAAGTTGATGGCAGGGTTATTGGCAGCGGCACTCCGGGACCTGTAACAAAGGATCTCAGCGAAGCCTTTCATAAACTAACTGAAACTGACGGGCCTGAAATCTACCCTGCAGAACGGGAGTGAAAATAGATGCGCAGCTATTCTGTGACAAAAGGACTAAATAAAGCACCGCACAGATCTTTGTTAAAGGCTATGGGTTATACAAATGAAGAATTATCCCGACCCATTATAGGAATAGTAAATGCTCAAAACGAGGTAATACCAGGGCATTATCATCTTGACGAAATAGCAGAAGCTGTTAAAGCCGGGGTGCGTATGGCAGGGGGGGCCCCTATGGAGTTTCCCTCCATCGGTGTTTGTGATGGGATTGCCATGAACCATACCGGGATGAAGTACTCACTGGCAAGCCGGGAGCTAATTGCAGACTCCATTGAAGTAATGGCACTGGCTCACGCCTTTGATGCTCTGGTACTCATTCCTAATTGCGACAAAATAATTCCGGGAATGCTGATGGCTGCAGCCAGGCTGAATATCCCATCGATTGTAGTTAGCGGCGGCCCGATGCTAACCGGAAAATTCAGGGGCAGGGATGTTTCTTTAAGTAATATTTTCGAGGGTATTGGGGCAGTTCAGGCAGGCAGTCTGACTCCTGAGGAGCTAAACGAAATGGAAGAGTGTGTGTGCCCGGGCTGTGGATCATGCGCCGGAATGTTTACGGCCAACACTATGAACTGCCTGACTGAGGTTTTGGGTATGGGATTGCCCGGAAACGGGACTATTCCGGCAGTTTATGCCGGGAGAAAAAGGCTGGCAAAGTATGCCGGTATGAAGATAATGGAACTGCTGGAGAAGGACATAAAACCGTTGGATATTATGACGGAAAAAGCCTTTGAAAATGCAGTTGCCGTAGATATGGCTTT
>JAAZJT010000161.1 GCA_012800215.1 Bacillota bacterium
TATAAGGAACTATTAAATCTTCATATCTAAATTCGCCATGACTGCCGCCATCTGCAGTGGAATGCATGCCATGATCCGCCAGGATTATTACTTTGCCGTTCCAAGCTCCAACCAAATCCCGAACATACCCATCAACAACTTTAAGCTGCTGCATGGTACTATCATGTAAATCGCCATTACTATGACCGGCATCATCAATACTATGAAAATGAACCATTAGTAAATCATAGTCGGACTCGCTTACATACTGCAGACCGGTGCTGTAAATTTCGTCCTCATTTTTACCGTCAGCATTGATATCAATATTTAGCACAGGTTCAATCTCTGTGTTGAGAATTTTAATATGGCCTTCTATAAGGACAGACTTTTTTCCCAACTGCTTGGCCATGGCAAAAATGGAGGGAGTTTTTAAGTCCATTTGGTCACGGGAATAAACACCATTTTCCTCAGGTGTTGTTCCTGTAATCATGGCGGCAAAACCGGCGTTAGTAACAGGCTGATAGACAGAAAGTGCCTTTTCCGCCTTCGGCAGCGTGGCCAAAAATGGAATATATCCATGTTCCTTTGCGTGTTCATACTGATGATAGCCAAAGCCGTCAAGATACAGCAACATTACTTTTTCATCTTGCTGCAGGTAGTGCAGAGCATCATGATAAAGATCCGTAATACTGCGCGAGGGAGGAGCAATCATTATACCCCTAACATTTTCAATTTCATTCTCACGATCTAAACTAAGATAATTAAGAGAGTTTTTATTAACTTGCAGAAAACCCGGTTCAGCAGTATATAAAGTTTCACCCTTTGACCCCATTACAATATACTGCGCCGCCTCCGAAAGATCTGCCAAGTCACGCAAAGGATAAAGCTGCCGTCTGGTAAAGATTGAAACACTGTTTTGACCGTCATCATTTGTAACGGTAGAAGTTCCTTCAAAATAAGGCACCTGAACGCCTGTCATTTTATAAAGTTGACCCGGTGTGAAATGAGCTAAATTTTCTGTTTGCGAGACTATATTTACACCGAAATTTAAAGGTGCCTGAAACGCAATAATAACTATTTCTTTCAACTTTTTTATATTGCTGCTGACAGGATGTAAAAGATTAATTGCCTCCCAGCCATTTTGGGACAACAGAATATGACAACCTTCTAAATTTGCACCATCAATTAAAGCGCTAAGGCCATCTTCGCCAATTAGCAATATTTCATTTTCTTCTGTGACAGGTTCCGCGTTTTGTATAATACTGGCGAGGGGGATGCCCCGCATTTTTTTTCCTTTATACTCAAAATCTACACTGCTAAACTCTGCTTCATTCTCCAATGTAAAAGGATTACTGATGTCGCCATTAATTTGCAAAGCTGGTACATATCCGGCAGCAGTTTTTTTTGTTGTCACTTTGAAAATTACTTCTCGTAAAAGCGCCCCCAAAATTATGGCTGCCAACAGCAGCAGCGCTATCTTAAAGGTTGAATTCTTAGGCATGCTTATCCCCCCTGCCAAGTAAGCTGCTCAGACCGCTCTTTTCTAATTGTTTAGTTAAACTGTAGGCAATAATTCCTCCCAATCCTCCGGAAAGTGCTGCACAAGCTATACTTAAAAGTAAGGGAATCCACGGCAGTCGAAAAAATACTAAGTTTACCAGTGCAGTACCGCTGATATTAGCCGCAATACCTCCGGCAAAACAGCAACCAATACAGCACCCGCGGTGGCGGGAGATTAACATTACCAAATCTACTGCCAGTCCGGGCAGGATATAAGTAAAGATATTAAAGAAGCCATGTGTGCCAAAAATACCGGTAGCGGTAACCATTATGGCCTGCACTATTGCAATGAGTGTAGCGGTTCCAGGTTTTTGCACCAAAGCTGCCCCCAGGACAATCCACAGCATATAAAACCCGCCGGCAATGACCCCGCCTGGGACAAAAAGCGGACCGGTAATAATATGGGTCAAGGGAACAATAATGGGTTTGGTGGCAATGCCCAGGCAGGCCATTAGAGCCAGCAGTACCAGATCAAAGAGCGTAAATTTTTGGATTAGCTTACCTAACATACTTTACCACTTACTTAACAATAATCTTTGCCAGGTTTTTAATGTACATATTACCAGATTCACCTGCCGGCACCATTTGCACTGGACCGTCTTCTTCACCCAGCTCTTCACCGTCACGCACCAGACCTAAAATAGTTTCTTCTCTGTTAATAATCTCTAAGGTATAGTCTTTAGCATAACCGTCGGCTGCTTCTACTGTTACACCTTGATAATCAATAGCACCTACAGCATCTAAAACATCTTTTAAGGATACACCTTGCCAGTTTTCTTTTATCTCTGTTCCATCTTTCTTAGTTTTTACTGCCTCCACATCTTTCTGTGTTAATTTTGCTGCATCCAAATCTGTAAAAGTAATTGGTTCATCTTTTACGCCTTCGATACTAATGGTCCACTCAGGCTCAGCAGGAGGTGTTTTTTCACCTGAACAACCAATTAAAGCTACACTTAACAACAATACAACCAACAATAAAGATACTTTTAAAGATACTTTTCTCATTTTTCTCCCCCTTTTTAATTATTTAACAGTGATTGTAAGAAGATTTTTAACAGTAGTATTTTTAGGCAGGCCATCAAACATTACTGTGACCTCTCCGCTGTCTTTAATGTAAACAAGTCCTTTTGCCAGGTCATCTTTGCTGATTTCCACCTCGTAGCCATCAGCTGCAGCAAACAGATATTTCTCACTGTCTGCCATGTCAACCTCTTGCAAAATATCCGTCAATAAAATTCCTTCTACTCCGTCCTTTTGTACCGGAGTAAAGTATTTAAGCCCCTGTGCTGCTGAAAGAATACCTACATCGGCTTTTCCTACCCAGAGCAGCTCCTTAACATGCATTCCTTTGGGCAAGTTTGGTGAAAGATAAGCCGGGTTGGCTTCGCCGGTAATCTTGATATAACCCTCGTTCAAAAACACTTCCGCTTTTTCATTCTTATCAAGACCGTCACTCGATTTCAAATAAACAGTTTCGCCGGCTTCCGGCAGAGGCAGTTCTTTACACAGTACTGCTTTATCAATGCTTTCGTAATAAGTATAATCCTGTTGTTCCATAGAGCTAACGACACTTTCTAAAATCATCAGCTTGCTAACAGGTTCTGCCGTTGCTGCCTCTAAAATCTCAATTTTTACCACGTTTCTGACCCAATACATGGAACGCTCTTCGGGAACAATGGCTCTGATGGGCTTAGTACGTTCCTGCAGCGGTTCCCCATTTATTTCATAGGCCAAAATGATATCCCGTGCTGCCAGTACTTCTTTGGGCACTTCCATCATATAGCCGTCTCCGGCTACAAAACGTATAGCGTTTAATTCTTTTTGGTTTAGCCCTAAATCTTCTAACACTTCAGAAAACAAGGCGCCTTTTACACTGTACTCGTTTTCGTTGCCAGAAGAATTAACCGAAACTACATCTCTTTCCACCGGTGTTAATTCTTTTAATTCGGCAACTGTGATTTTATGCTCTCCCAGTTCTTCACCTGCAATCACAATTGCTTCTTCCTCCCCGGCACCATTTTCTCCATTCGTCGCAGGCTCTTTACTGCCACAGGCTGCAGAAAAAAGAAGTATGAAAACCAAGGACAGTAAAATCAATACTCTGCTTCTTTTCATTTAATCCCCTCCTTGTAACTTCTAAAAACATTAAAGGCAGCGTTTACACCATCCACAACCGCCTGACTAGTAATAGTAGCACCCGTTACAGCTACTATTTCCTCTTCGCTGCGTGCCGCAATTTTAGTAAGGCGTAAATCTGTGGATGTATTTTTTTGCGCAAAACGCGCCATAAACCAATCCTCTGCCGCATATGCCCCGTATGTATCACTTTCCTGGTGTGACAAAATCTTTAAGTCTGACAATTTTTGTTTTTGTATATCAAGCTGCACCCGCAGCTTAATAATATCGTTATAGCCTGCTGTTTCCACAATCTGCAGCATCTGTACAGGCTCTCTGCTGTTGTTTATTGTTATATATACCTCTTTAACTTTATCATCTTCTAAAGCTCTAATCCTCTTGACCGTCTCTTCCTCACTAAGACACTCCTTTATATACTGCGGTGTGGTATCTCTGAATTTTATCGCTACAGCTAAAGCCATAACAATGACGAAGAAACAAATCAGCCAGCGATGCTTTGTTTTTATCACCAACACCTCCTGCAGTAAATGCTTACATTATTCCTATTAAAAAGTAATACCTCTTCCAGCAGAAGAGGTAAAATAATCAGCAAAAAATAGTTGTTCTCCTTTCCACTGGGAGGCCGCACCGTTTCCAGTACAACCCTAACGGTCTATGCTTCATAGGCTAACCCTTAGATTCATAAACTCGGAGCAAACTAAAATATTGAGTTGTCACTAAGAATAATTAAATTGACTAAAAACATGCCCTCTATTTCTATGTTTACGATACAGTTTTAAATATTATTTGTCAACCTATAATTTATCTTTATATAAACTCTCTCGCACGCGTCGGAAATCTTCCACCAGCACCTCTGCTTTCACCGTACCACGTAAAACAGCAGCAGGATGATAAGTAGGAAAGATGCGATACGTAGGACCGTCAAACCAGCGACCGCGCACATCTGCAAGGCGTGCTTTCGGGTCAAGCAAATTATGGACAGCCACTAAACCCAGGCAGACCACCACCTGTGGTTTAATTAAAACTAACTGCTGCTTCAGAATTGGCAGACAGGCAGTTAGTTCTTTTTTATAAGGATTGCGGTTTTTAGGTGGACGGCATTTACACGACCCGGTAATATAAACATCCTCCCTCTTTAGTCCCGCCTGCGCCAACAAATCAGTGAGCAGCTCCCCTGCCCGCCCCACAAAAGGCCTTCCTGTTTCATCCTCCCTTGCACCCGGTGCCTCCCCTAGGAGAAAAATATCGGCCTGGGGATTGCCTTCACCAAAAACGAGCTTTTGCCTGCTCTGGCCAAGGCTGCATTGCCGGCAAGAACTACTTATTGCCAGCAATTCATGCAGGCTGCTGGCTTCTTCTATAGTTTTAACTGTATTCATTACTTAAGCCCCTTTATGCAAACAAAATTCTGTTAAACAGCTTGCAGCATTAATGTTAAATTTACGGGAAATTCATTTAACACTACACTTTTATTATTTCAACGCGCATGTTTTTTTTTCCTGTTTTTTAGGCAGTAATGCCAGAGGCAGTGCCTGGTGGACAATCAGTGAATCACCATCCTCAGAAGTTTTACCCATCAAAAATATAACTTTTTCCTTTAAGCAATACAGGAGACGCCGGTAAACGGCAGGATAAAAAATTGCTTCCGCAAAACCGGTTTCATCAGACAAAAAAAGCGTAAGCATTACGCCACCCTGCTTCAGGCGCCGCCGTGAACGCGCCATGATAAAAGCCACCACCGAAACTTCCTGACCGACAGGTAAGGCCGGCAATTCCTTTAAACACACACAATTAACCCCTTTTAATTGTTCTTGATAAAAATGCAGCGGGTGGTGCAAAAGGCTGAAACCCAGTATTTCTTCTTCGGCGAATTCGTCGTTTTAAAGGTACAATATTAACGAAAGAGTATTTGCCTAAAATTATTGATTCAAACTCGCTGTACATGGCATCGTAGTAATTCAAATTGCTCTTTGCTAATTTCATTACTGCATAATGGGCAAGGCTTCCAATAGTTATGATGTACTGAAGGTTAGGAAAGACGCTTAACTCTTTGGGCAACCATTTCGATGGGCAATTTTTCTGAGTGCTTTTATTTATCCTCGATAAACGTCTCAATGAAACCGTAATGGACCACATTACCCTCTGTGGTTTTGAGGAATCCTTGTTTCTTCCATAGGTCATAGTTGACATGGTCGCGCCGAACACGAAGTTCCAGATTGTCCTCGGGTATCCAGAAGGAGGGGAGAATGTGATATTTGTCGTCCTCATCCTCGGGAGGGAACACAAGTAAGAAGGCCGTTATGTCGGTGGTGCTGGAGAGATCCAGACTGCCACAACATACACGGCCTTTCAGCATTTCCGGATCTACCGGGGGAATGCGCATTTATCCCACTTGTCCATCGGCATCCAGCGTACAGCCTGCTTGACCCATTGGTTAAGACGGAGCTGTCGGAAGCTGTTTTCTTCAGCAGGGTTTTGCTTTGCGCTCTCGCAGGCGGCTTTGACCTTATCAATTCCTACTGTTATCCCCAGCGAGGGATTGGCTTTCCTCCACACCTTGGGATCAGTCCAATCATCATTTTCGTCGGCTCCGTATATGACAGGGTAGAAGGTGGGATCGTGTTTGCGGCCTTCAAGGATATCCTTAGCCTTTTGGTGCACCTCGTAGCAGATGCTGTTCGTGTCGTTGCCGGCTGTGGTGATGAGGAAGTACAGCGGCTGCATCCTGGCATCACCGGAGCCTTTGGTCATGACGTCAAACAGCTTTCCTGTTCGGCTGTGTATGTAGCTCGTCAAGTATAACGCCGTGTATGTTGAAGCCATGCTTGGAGCATGCCTCGGCCGACAGAACCTGATAAAAGCTGTTTGTCGTGTCACCGCCGGGGTATAATTGACCCATAGCGCCGGACAGAAATTGACCCACACCAAACCAAACGGTTACCATAAAAGTGTGACGAAAACTTTTATGGGGGTGACCGTATGATAA
>JAAZJT010000162.1 GCA_012800215.1 Bacillota bacterium
AAACCTTCTTCAATGGCAATGGGGGTAATTAATTCAATCCTCATTTGAATGTTGTCACCAGGCATTACCATTTCCACACCTTCCGGCAGGGTGATGACACCTGTTACGTCAGTTGTGCGCAGATAGAATTGAGGACGATAACCTTGGAAGAAAGGTGTATGACGGCCACCCTCTTCTTTCTTCAGCACGTATACCTCTGCCATGAATTTAGTATGGGGCTTAATGCTGCCGGGCTTTGCCAATACCTGGCCGCGCTCGATGGAATCACGGTCTACACCACGCAGCAGGCAGCCAATATTATCACCGGCTTCTGCTTTATCCATAATCTTACGGAACATTTCTACACCGGTAACTACTGTTTTGCGCGGTTTGTCGGAAAAACCAACAATCTCGACTTCTTCCTGCATCTTGATGGTGCCGCGCTCTACACGACCGGTAGCAACTGTACCGCGACCGGTAATGGTAAAGACGTCTTCCACAGGCATCAAGAACGGCTTCTCGGTATCACGCTCCGGATCGGGAATGTAGCTGTCTACAGCATCCATCAATTCCCAGATTACTTTGCAGTCAGAGCAGTCACGAGAACCGCAGCCATGCTCTAATGCTTTCAGAGCCGAACCAATGATGACGGGAGTATCGTCACCGGGGAATTCATACTCGTTTAACAGGTCCCGTACTTCCATTTCAACCAGTTCCAACAGCTCAGGATCGTCTACCTGGTCAGCTTTGTTCATAAATACTACGATGTAAGGAACACCAACCTGACGGGCAAGCAGAATATGCTCACGAGTCTGGGGCATGGGACCATCTGCTGCTGAAACAACCAGAATAGCTCCGTCCATCTGAGCCGCACCGGTAATCATATTTTTAACATAGTCGGCGTGACCGGGGCAGTCAACGTGTGCATAGTGGCGTGCTTCTGTTTCGTACTCCACATGGGAGGTAGAAATGGTAATACCGCGCTCCCTTTCTTCCGGAGCTTTGTCAATTTCATCAAATGCAGTCTTCTGAGCATAGCCTCCGGCAGACAGGCAGGAAGTAATTGCTGCCGTTAAAGTGGTTTTACCGTGGTCTACGTGGCCAATAGTGCCAATATTAACGTGGGGCTTAGTTCTTTCAAACTTTTGCTTTGCCATGATTAAAGTGAACCTCCTTTAATTAAACAAAGATTATCCATTTTGCTTTTCTATAATTTCCGTTGCCAGGTTTTTCGGTACTTCTTCATAATGGGAAAATTCCATAGAGTAGGTACCACGGCCCTGGGTGCGGGAACGTAAATCAGTTGCATAACCAAACATTTCTGAGAGGGGCACTGCAGCCTTAATTAGCTGTGTCCCCAAACGCGGCTCCATTCCTTCTATACGGCCGCGCCGGCTGTTAATATCACCCATGACATCACCCATATATTCCTCTGGCACTGTTACTTCCACTTTCATCACCGGTTCTAAGAGAACAGGGTCTGCTTTTGCCATACCGGCTTTAAAAGCCATAGAACCTGCCACCTTGAAGGCCATTTCAGAGGAATCCACATCATGGTAAGAGCCATCAACAACTGTAACTTTAACATCTACAACGGGATAACCGGCTAAAACGCCGGTATTCATTGCTTCTTTACAACCGGCATCGATAGCAGGGATATATTCCTTAGGAATAACACCGCCTACTATTTTACTTTCAAAAAGATAACCCTGGCCGGGCTCAAGCGGTTCCAGTTCTAGCCAGCAATGGCCATATTGACCGCGACCACCAGATTGCCGCACAAATCTGCCCTCAACTTTTGTTTGCCGGCGGATGGTTTCCTTGTAGGCTACTTGTGGTTTACCCACATTAGCGCCTACTTTAAACTCGCGGAGTAATCTATCAATAATAATCTCTAGGTGTAATTCGCCCATACCGGAAATAATGGTCTGCCCCGTTTCCTCGTCAGTCCTGGACCGGAAAGTGGGATCTTCTTCCGATAGCTTCAATAAGGAAATGCTCATTTTCTCCTGGTCAGCTTTTGTTTTAGGCTCAATGGCCACATCTATTACCGGCTCAGGGAAAGTAATATTCTCCAACACAATCGGTACTGCTTCATCAGTTAATGTGTCACCGGTAGCGGTATTTTTCAGTCCCACTATCGCCACAATATCACCGGCATTGATCTCCTTAATTTCCTCACGATGGTTGGCATGCATGCGCAGGATGCGTCCAACTCTTTCCCGTTTGCCTTTGGTAGAATTGTAAACATAGGAGCCGCTTGCCAGTGAGCCGGAATAGACGCGCGCGAATGTTAGTTTGCCGACATAAGGGTCTGCCATAATTTTAAAAGCCAACGCGGCAAAAGGCGCATCGTCCTTAGCTTCGCAGCTTACTTCTTCCTCAGTTTCCAGGTTAATTCCCTGCACTGGCGGTACATCCAAGGGAGATGGCAAATAATGAATAACCGCATCAAGCATTGGTTGCACGCCTTTATTTTTATATGAGGATCCACAAAGAACGGGCACCAGCTGCACCGCACAGGTTCCCTTACGTAAAGCGGCGCGAATTTGCTCTTCACTAATCTCTTCACCTTCTAAATAGGCAAGCATCAGATCCTCATCAAATTCAGCAGCAGCTTCCAGCATTTTTTCCCGGTACTCCTGGGCCAGATCAAGCATCTCCGGAGGAATTTCCGTCTCATCACTGCGTGTTCCCAGGTCATCAGTATAAATGATAGATTTCATGCGAACAAGATCCACAATACCCTTAAATTGATCTTCCACGCCGATCGGGAGCTGGATGGGGACCACATTAGCATTTAGCCGCTGTTTCATAGATTGCAGCACATTAAAGAAATCTGCCCCAGTGATATCCATTTTGTTGACATAGGCAATACGCGGCACATGATATTTATCTGCCTGGCGCCATACTGTTTCAGACTGGGGTTCAACACCACCCTTAGCACAGAAAACACCTACAGCACCATCAAGAACACGCAGGCTGCGTTCGACTTCCACAGTGAAATCAACGTGGCCGGGTGTGTCTATAATATTAATCACATAATCACGCCAGATAGCCGTAGTAGCTGCCGAAGTTATGGTAATACCGCGCTCCTGCTCCTGCACCATCCAGTCCATAGTTGCCGAACCTTCATGGGTTTCACCGAGTTTATGAACACGGCCCGTATAAAATAAAATACGCTCTGTAGTAGTTGTTTTACCAGCATCAATATGCGCCATTATTCCTATATTTCTTATTTTGTCTAAAGATACTGTCCTTGGCATTTGGTCCCCTCCTTTCTTTGATGTAATTTCATTCAAAATCTCTATTTCTTTTTAAATGCAAACAAAAGTATTATACTTATTCTTTTTCTTTCTTATGCTTTCCACTTCGGAAAACAGTTTACCAACGATAATGGGCAAAGGCTTTATTAGCTTCTGCCATCCGGTGGGTATCTTCTTTCTTCTTGAAAGCGCCACCGGTACTATTATTGGCATCCAGAATCTCAGCGGCAAGGCGCTGGGCCATTGTCCTTTCACCGCGTTCACGGGCATACCTGGTCAACCAGCGAAGCGCCAGGATATTGCGGCGATGCTGCGATACTTCTACAGGCACTTGATAGTTGGCACCACCTACACGGCGGGCTTTAACTTCCAGAACCGGAGAAACGTTTTTTACTGCCGCTTCGAATACTTCCAGAGGTTCTCGGCCCGTTTTTTCACGAATGATTTCCATTGCATCATAAAAGATGGATTGCGCTACCCCTTTTTTGCCATCAAGCATCAAGTAATTAATAAACTTAGTAACTAATTTAGAGTTATACAATGGATCAGGCAGCACATCCCTTTTGGGCACAGGACCTTTGCGAGGCATATCTCAACCTCCTTTCACAGGGGTTCTTTTTTACACAAGTAAATTATTTTTTAGGACGCTTAGTACCGTACTTAGAACGGGCTTGCTGACGATTTTCTACACCAGCTGCATCCAGTGCACCACGTACTAAATGATAACGTACACCCGGGAGATCTTTGACACGACCGCCACGGACAAGTACAACAGAGTGCTCCTGCAAATTATGTCCGATACCGGGTATATAAGTGGAAACTTCAATTCCATTCGTTAAACGGACACGGGCAATTTTGCGCAGCGCTGAATTAGGCTTTTTAGGTGTGGTTGTGGAGACACGAGTACACACACCACGCTTCTGTGGAGATTTTTCCAAAGCAGGCGCAGTTGATTTTTTCACTACTTCTTGTCTTCCTTTGCGTACCAACTGATTCAGTGTTGGCATTCCACTCCACCTCCTTCCTTAAGGCTACAAGTGTAAACCTCGCCCACCCACACCAAGCAGGTGGGCGAGAAAAAATTAGTTTTCCTGGAGAATAGCAGCCATGGCTGCTTTTACTTTAATTCCACAAGCCTGACCAAGTTCTTCCATGGAATCAACCAGAGTAACCGGTATATTACGTTCTTTACATACTTCTAAAACCGGATTAACAATATGCTCAGCAGCATCATGCGCAACAAACACATGTTGGGCCTTTTCAGTAGTAATTGCTTTTGTTGTTTGTTTTGTGCCTGTTACAATTTGACGAGCTTGCTTGAGAGCGTCAATGTCCATAGGGGCAACCTCCATGTATTGTGGAAAGGCACACTCCGACATTTTACCATCATCAATTGCCCTTGTCAATCATTTAATATATATTACGACAAGCTATTAAGACATAGAAAAGTGCGTCCTTCCAATTATATTCTGCATAGTGGCAGTAACTATTCTTCCAGTGCTATTTTTGCCTCAGAATCAGCTGAAAGATCAACATCCTGCACAGGAACTTCGACCAATGGCTCTACACGAATACTGCGGTAGCGGCTCATGCCGGTACCGGCAGGAACCAACTTGCCAATAATCACATTTTCTTTTAGTCCTAACAGCGGATCATTCTTCCCTTTAATTGCTGCTTCTGTTAAGACACGTGTAGTTTCCTGGAAAGAAGCAGCGGAAAGGAAGGAGTCTGTTGCCAAGGAAGCTTTGGTAATTCCCAAAAGCATTGGCCGGGCCACAGCAGGCTCTTTACCCTCAGCTTCAATACCTGCATTGACGTCTTCAAAGACAAAACTATCGACCAAGCCGCCAGGCAAGAGTTCAGTATCACCAGCTTCCTCAATTTTTACTTTTTTCAACATCTGGCGCACAATTACTTCAATATGCTTATCATTAATATCGACACCCTGCAGGCGGTATACCCGCTGAACTTCCTGCAGCAAATAAATCTGAACGCCGCGCACACCCTTAACACGTAATAAATCATGCGGGTTTACAGAGCCCTCTGTCAGTTCCTGCCCGGCTTCTACCTGCTCACCATCTCTAACTTTAAGCCGCGAGCCGTAAGGAATTGCATACGTTTTGGTCTCCCCATCACTCTGGGTAATGTGAATTTCACGGCTCTGGCGAGTTTCAACCACTTTGACTACACCGTCTGCTTCGGCAATTAAAGCCAAGCCCTTAGGTTTACGCGCTTCAAATAACTCTTCCACCCGGGGCAAACCTTGTGTAATATCATCTCCTGCCACACCACCTGTATGGAAAGTACGCATTGTTAGCTGCGTTCCAGGTTCACCAATGGATTGGGCAGCAATAATACCCACCGATTCACCCACATCGACTACGCGACCTGTAGCCAAATTGCGTCCATAGCACTTTACACAGACACCGTGACGGGTTCTGCAGGTAAGGACGGAACGAATATCTACTGCTTTAATCCCTTTACTGATAATTTCATCAGCTTTATCTTCATTAATGTATTCATCTTTAGCCACCAGGAGCTTTCCTGTTTCGGGATCAAAAATATCTGCCGCTGCAAAACGCCCATTGATGCGGTCATGCAGGTCTTCAATTACTTCATTACCGTCGCGGATTTCAGATACTCTTACTCCCTGCGTCGTTCCACAGTCTACTTCACGTACGATTACATCTTGCGCCACATCAACCAAACGCCGTGTTAAATAGCCTGAGTCAGCAGTTTTTAAAGCTGTGTCAGCTAAGCCCTTCCGTGCACCGTGCGTAGAAATAAAGTACTCCAACACTGTCAGTCCTTCACGGAAGTTTGCCTTAATTGGCAGGTCAATAATCCTTCCCGTCGGGTCTGCCATCAAACCACGCATACCTGCGAGCTGTGTAATTTGGGAAATATTACCGCGGGCGCCGGAGTAAGCCATCATATATACGGGATTAAAACGATCTAAGGTATTCAATAATTCCTTAGTAATATCATCTTTTGCCTTGGTCCAAATATCAATAACATGATCATAACGTTCCTCTTCGGTAATCAGACCACGGCGGAATTGTGTTTCAATCTTTTCTACTTCTTTTTCTGCTGACGCTAAAATATCATCTTTACGTTCAGGAATTGTCACATCAGTAATTCCCACGGTTACGCCGGCACGGGTAGCATAAGTAAAGCCTAATTTTTTTATACTATCCAGAATTTCTGCAGTGCGGGCGTTACCGTACTTGCGGTAGCAAAGCGCAATAATATTACCGAGGAAATTTTTCTTAATAGCATCTTTTATTGGCTGCTGCTTTATTACTTCCGCTATATTTTGGCCTTTTTGCCGGATAAAATCATTTTCAACCACCGGTTTAGCAAAGTCCGGATTATTAATATAAGGGAAATCTGCAGGGAAGATATCATTAAAAATTAGTTTACCGGCTGTAGTAATCAGGTACTTTGTGCCGGGCTGGCTTGTCAGTTCTTCATATCCCTTAAATAACTTCTGGTATTCGCTGATATTAATGGCAATGCGGGCATGAATATCAACAGCACCGGTCTGATAAGCCAAAATAGCTTCATCGGGAGATAGAAAAACTTTTCCCTCCCCACGGGCACCATCCTTCTCCAACGTCAGATAATAGCAGCCCATAACCATGTCCTGCGTGGGCGTAGTAACAGGGCGCCCATCCTTGGGATTAAGGATATTCTGAGCTGAGAGCATCAGCAAACGTGCCTCAGCCTGCGCTTCTGCCGACAGCGGCACGTGTACAGCCATTTGGTCTCCGTCAAAATCAGCATTATAAGCAGTACAAACTAAAGGATGGATTTTAATAGCCCTGCCTTCTACCAGTACAGGTTCAAAAGCCTGAATACCGAGGCGGTGCAGTGTCGGTGCCCGGTTCAACAAAACAGGATGGTCACGAATTACTTCTTCAAGTACATCCCATACTTCCGGGCGCACTTTCTCCACCATGCGCTTAGCACTTTTAATATTATGGGCAAAGCCATCATTTACCAAGCGCTTCATTACAAAGGGCTTAAAAAGCTCCAGTGCCATTTCTTTAGGCAAACCGCATTGGTAAAGTTTTAATTCTGGCCCCACCACTATAACGGACCGACCTGAATAATCAACACGTTTTCCTAAAAGGTTTTGCCGGAAACGTCCTTGCTTTCCTTTCAGCATATCAGACAATGATTTAAGCGGTCTGTTGCCAGGGCCGGTCACAGGGCGGCCGCGGCGACCATTATCAATCAGTGCATCCACTGCTTCCTGCAGCATTCTTTTTTCATTACGGACAATGATATCGGGTGCACCCAGGTCCAGTAAACGTTTTAAGCGGTTATTGCGGTTGATAACCCGCCTGTAGAGATCATTCAGGTCAGAAGTGGCAAAGCGGCCACCGTCCAATTGCACCATAGGACGCAAATCAGGGGGAATAACGGGGATTACCTCGAGGATCATCCAGGAAGGCACATTACCCGATTTCCGAAATGCCTCGGCTACTTCCAAACGCCGCACCGCACGGGTCTTCTTCTGCCCGGTAGCTTTGCGAAGCTGGGCGCGCAACTCTTTTACCATTTCCTCTAAATCAATTTCTTCTAGTAGTTTTTTAACAGCTTCTGCACCCATTTCGGCTTTAAAGCCGCGTCCTACTCTAAAAAGATGATCATATTTTTCCCGATATTCGCGGTACTCCGTATCAGTGAGTAGTTGTTTTTTAACCAGACCTGTATCGCCGGGATCAATAACCACGTATGCTGCAAAGTACAGAATTTTTTCCAAGGACCTGGGGGACATATCCAGGAGAAGACCCATACGGCTTGGTATCCCTTTAAAGTACCAGATATGGGATACAGGCGCAGCCAGCTCAATATGCCCCATGCGCTCCCGTCGCACTTTGGCACGTGTAACTTCTACACCGCATCGATCGCAAACAATTCCTTTATACCGCACACGCTTATATTTGCCGCAATGACATTCCCAATCCTTCTGGGGACCGAAAATCTTCTCACAGAATAGTCCTTCCCGTTCTGGTTTTAAGGTTCTGTAATTGATAGTTTCAGGTTTTTTAACCTCTCCACGCGACCATCTACGGATTTGCTCAGGCGAAGCCAGGCCGATTTTTAATGAATCAAAATTATTGACATCCAGCAAGGGCTTTTCCTCCCTTTCATCTACTCTTGCTTCATGGACAATCCAGCGCTAATAGTAAGTTACTTTACTCCTCATCATCATCCAGAGCACTATACTGCTTTCTGCGTCTGCGATAGCGTAAGTCTTCTTCCTCCAGGTCTTCGTCGAAATACTCATCGCTTTCATCATCGCTATCATCATCGTCAAGCTCATATACATCCAAATCATCATCTAAATCTTCATCAAAAGTTTCATCCAGGTCGTCATCCAGATCTAAATTCAGATCCGGATCGTCATCATCAAGTTCTGGGTCAGCATCATCTTTTTTCAGAAGATCAAGTTCAATATCATTAACATCATCTGTTTCTGGTTCTTCTAATTCTTCTTCGTAGTCTTCATCCGCTTCTTCAGCCAGTGTAAATTTTTCTTTTCCCTTACTTGCAAGCTGGTCTTCATCTTCCGTCCCCTCGATGTTAACGCCTAAATCACGAATTTCGCCGTCTTCATCGCTTTCACGTATTTCCATTTCGCCGGCTTCTTCATCAATGACCTTAACATCCAATGCCAGACTTTGCAGCTCTTTAACCAGCACCTTGAAAGATTCAGGCACACCGGGTTCAGGAATATTTTCTCCCTTGACAATAGCCTCATATGTTTTAACCCGACCTACCACATCATCAGACTTGACAGTAAGAATTTCCTGTAAAGTGTATGCCGCTCCATAAGCCTCCAAAGCCCAAACTTCCATTTCGCCAAAACGTTGGCCACCAAACTGTGCTTTACCACCTAGAGGCTGCTGTGTCACCAAAGAATAAGGTCCTGTAGAGCGGGCATGAATTTTATCGTCAACCAGATGAGCCAGTTTTAGCATATAAACATAACCCACGGTTATTTTATTATCAAAAGGTTCTCCTGTGCGGCCATCATAAAGCACAGTCTTTCCCGTTTCAGGCAGTCCGGCTTCAGCAATGGCTGCCATGACGTCTTCTTCACGTGCACCGTCAAAAACGGGAGAAGCAATGTGAATCCCCAGGGTTTTTGCTGCCCACCCCAAATGAGTTTCCAGGATTTGACCAATATTCATCCGGGAAGGCACGCCTAAGGGGTTGAGGACTATTTCTACCGGCGTACCATCTGGCAGAAAAGGCATATCTTCTTCCGGCATAATCCGCGAGATTACCCCTTTATTACCATGGCGGCCAGCCATCTTATCCCCCTCTGAAATCCTACGTTTCTGAGCCACATATACACGTACCAACTGATTGACACCTGGCGGCAGCTCATCACCCTGCTCCCGCGTAAAGACCTTTACATCTACCACCATACCCGCCTCTCCGTGGGGCACACGCAGGGAAGTATCGCGGACTTCACGTGCTTTCTCACCAAAGATAGCCCGCAGGAGTCTTTCTTCCGAGGTGAGTTCCGTTTCGCCCTTAGGTGTAACTTTACCTACCAAAATGTCTCCGGCCCGTACTTCTGCTCCAGGACGGATAATTCCCCGTTCGTCCAGATCTTTTAAAGCATCCTCACCAACATTAGGTATGTCTCGCGTTATTTCTTCAGGTCCTAATTTGGTATCACGTGCCTCTGATTCATATTCTTCAATATGGATAGATGTAAAAATATCTTCCTTCACTAATTTTTCACTTAAAAGGATAGCATCCTCGTAATTATAGCCCTCCCAAGGCATAAAAGCTACCAGGACATTACGGCCTAAAGCTAGTTCGCCCTGATCAGTAGAAGGACCGTCAGCAATTACCTGCCCGGCTTCTACCCTCTGGCCTTTAACGACAATGGGACGTTGATTCATACATGTTCCTTGGTTGGAACGCTTGAATTTCTGCAAAGTATAGATATCACAACCACGCTGAAAATTACCCCGCGGCTCGCCCGGGAAAACTTCACCGGTGCGACCGTTAATTAAACGGTTTGGCGAAGTAGTATCTTCCTCGCGGCGGATAATAATCACGGTGGAAGTTACATAAACAACTTCACCAGCTGCCTTGGCCAAAATAACTACACCGGAATCACAGGCTGTTTTATATTCCAAGCCTGTCCCGACAAGCGGCGCATCTGTTTTTAACAGAGGAACAGCCTGACGCTGCATGTTAGCACCCATCAGAGCGCGGTTAGCATCATCATTCTCCAGAAAAGGAATCAGCGCCGTAGCAACCGACACCAGCTGTTTTGGTGAAACATCCATATAATCAATGGCAGAAGGCGGGCGCGTAACTGTTTCGTTACGGTAGCGACAGGTAACACGATTGCTTAGGAAATAGCCTTCTTCATCCAGTTCAGCGTTAGCTTGCGCCACTGTATACTGATCTTCATCGTCGGCAGTGAGATAAACTATCTCATCTGTAACCCGCCCTTTTTCCTTATCAACCTTACGGTAAGGAGTTTCGATAAATCCATATTCATTTATGCGTGCATAAGTAGAAAGAGAACCAATTAACCCAATGTTGGGGCCTTCAGGCGTTTCAATGGGACACATACGACCATAGTGGGAATGGTGCACGTCACGCACTTCAAATCCTGCTCGCTCCCGGCTTAATCCACCCGGCCCTAGGGCTGACAAGCGCCGCTTATGTGTTAATTCGGCCAGAGGATTAGTTTGATCCATAAATTGTGATAATTGGCTTGAACCGAAAAATTCCTTTACCGCTGCAATAACGGGGCGGATATTAATAAGTGCCTGTGGAGTAATGGCTTCCACATCCTGGATTGTCATGCGTTCCCGCACAACGCGCTCCATTCTGGATAAACCAATACGGAATTGGTTCTGCAATAATTCACCGACACTGCGCAAACGCCGGTTGCCTAAATGGTCGATATCATCCACACTGCCTATGCCATCGATCAAATTAAGAATATAACCAACGGTAGCTACAATATCTTCCTTAGTCAGGTATTTGGTTGAGTCAGGGACTTGACCGTTAGTAATAACAGTGACTTCGCGCTCATCATGTTCAATACGAATACTGGCAACACCTTTTTCCATGAACAATTTTACCATTTCGCGTGTCACCACTTCGCCTGCACGAGCCAAAACATTATCTTCTTCATCTGTTACATTTTCCACTAATTTATGCTGCAGCACCCGCGGCAAAAGAGATAATTTCTTATTAATCTTGTATCGACCAACTTGAGCAAAATCATAACGTTTATGATCAAAGAAAAGTGACTCAAAAAGTGAGCGTGCATTATCAACATTTAAAGGTTCACCCGGGCGCAGCCTTTTATAGATTTCTAAAATACCTGCTTCAAAAGAATCAGTATGGTCCTTTTCCAATGTAGCTAAGATACGCTCATCATGACCATAAAGACGTAAAATATCATTATTTGTACCATAACCTATGGCACGCAAAAGCGCCGTTACCGGAATCTTCCGGGTACGGTCCACCCTAACATAGATAACATCATTAACATCAGTTTCGAATTCCAGCCAGGCTCCGCGGTTAGGAATAATTGTGGCTGAATAGAGCACTTTACCACTGAAGTCAATCTGATTGTTGAAGTAAACACCGGGCGAACGAACCAGCTGACTGACAATAACACGTTCGGCACCATTAATAATAAAGGTGCCATTTTCAGTCATGAGGGGAAAGTCGCCCATAAACACTTCCTGTTCTTTCACTTCCCCGGTCTCTTTGTTAATGAGGCGAACCCGCACGCGTAACGGCACAGAGTAAGTGGCGTCGCGTTCTTTGCATTCATCTACGGAATACTTGGGTTCCCCCAGGGTATAGCCAATAAACTCCAGCACTAAATTTCCCGTAAAATCCTGAATTGGCGAAATCTCATTAAACATTTCCTGTAAGCCTTCTTTAAGAAACCAATCGTATGATGACTGTTGGATTTCTATTAAGTTAGGCAGCTCAAGAATTTCGTCAATCCGGGCATAGTTGCGGCGCTTCCTTGTCCCCGCGTCGATGACTTTGAACATTCAGGTATCCACTCCTGTCCCTAGGTTTTACCCATTATGAAAATAACAATACCTTCTTTGTAATATTAACCTTACTTGCAATCATAACGTTTTATTCTTTCCTGATTAGGGAGTAAATATACATAAATATAGCAAAGAAGGCATTGTTAAGCAGTTTATAATAATATCACAAACGTTTCCAGATGTCAAGAAATAGGGGATATTTTCCTCGACGCCATTCAAATATTGGAAATGGCAAAAGACACCCACAAAGGGGTGCCTTTTATGAATATAACTAATTACTTAATTTCGACGCTGGCACCAGCTTCTTCAAGCTTTGCTTTCAAAGCTTCGGCATCTTCTTTACTAATTTTCTCTTTAACAGCTTTAGGAGCATTATCAACTAACTCTTTTGCTTCCTTCAGACCTAAACCGGTAACTTCGCGAACAACTTTGATAACAGCAACTTTCTTTTGACCAGCAGAGGTCAGGACAACATCAAATTCGGATTGTTCTTCTGCTGCAGGAGCATCACCAGCAGCAGCTGCCGGCATAGCTGCCATGGCAACAGGAGCAGCAGCGCTAACCCCAAACTCCTCTTCAAAAGCTTTAACTAATTCGGACAGTTCAAGCACTGTCATCCCTTTTACAATTTCAAGAACTTCTGCAACTTTAGACATTTATAATTTCCTCCTTATAATTTAAACATGTTTTATATCATTTTTTTGCGTTTAAGCTTCTGCAGCTTTCTTTTCACGGACCGCATCAAGGGTGCCAACAAATTTTTGCAGTAAAGCCTGAGCTGCTCCGGCAAAATCAGTCATTGGTGCTGCAAAAGCACCGGCTACCTGCGCCAGTAATACTTCACGCGTCGGCAGTGCAGCTAAAGCCTTAATCCGCGCCTGATCAATCAGGCCCCCTTCCAGCAAGCCACCTTTGATTTCCAGTTTATCAAATTCCTTAGCATACTTCGTTAATACTTTGGCAGGAGCTACCGGATCCTCAAAGCCGAAGGCAATGGCGGTAGGGCCTTCCAGGAAAGTATCTAAGGCTTCAAAGCCCAACTCTCGTGCAGCAATACGCACTAAAGTATTTTTAACAACCAGATATTTCACATTTTCAGCACGAAGGGCGCGGCGTAAAGCTGTAATTTGTTCCACATTTAAGCCTCTGTAATCGGTAACAATGGCACTCTTCGCTTTACCTAAGTCTTCTTTAACTTCAGCTACTACTTTTTCTTTATCTTTCTTGGTAATGCTCATCGTTCCACCTCCTTTACATTAACGATCAGCAAGATAAAATGGCCCCCATGCAGACACACGGGGGCCACTGATTTCAGTGGCTTTCCAACCTCGGTAGGCGTTTTCACCTTAAGCCCTCAGGCACCTACTGTCTGCAGTCGTACTGGCGATATTTATAATGCTCGGGTGCATTTACACGTACACCCGCTGTTTTTCAATTTTAACTAATTGCCCTTACCTAACTGTGCAGCTTTTTGCGGGCTGATACGTATGCCGGGACCCATGGTAGAGGCAACAGTTATGGCACGTAGATACTGCCCTTTTGCTGCAGCCGGTTTGACTTTAAGTAGAGTATCAATAATAGTGTAGAAGTTTTCTAGTAATTTTTCCACTTCAAATGATACTTTACCAATGGGTACGTGAATAATACCATTCTTATCAACGCGGTATTCCACTTTACCGGCTTTAATTTCTTTAACAGCCCGGGCAACATCCATTGTCACTGTACCGGTCTTGGGGTTGGGCATTAAACCTTTAGGACCGAGCAAACGGCCTAATTTTCCTACTGTGCCCATCATATCCGGCGTAGCAACAGCTACATCAAAGCCAAACCAACCCCCTTGTATTTTGGCTACCAAATCCTCGGCTCCAACAAAATCTGCTCCAGCTTCCTCTGCTTCTTTTGCTTTCTCGCCTTTAGCAAATACTGCCACAGTAACTTCTTTACCAATACCGGCAGGCAGCACTACCGCACCACGTACCTGCTGATCTGCATGTTTAGGATTAACACCCAAATTTACTGCAAGTTCAATAGTACCATCAAATTTTGTCGTAGCAGTTTTTTGTGCCAGCTCCAGTGCTTCCGCTGGATCATAAAGCTGCTCACGATCAATAAGCTTCTTAGCTTCTAAATACTTTTTGCCGTGCTTAGCCATTCTTTTCCCTCCTTGTGGTGCAAACGAGGCGGCAAACCTCTCCCACGCAAATAAATAAAGCGTTTAAAAATACTTTTGGCTTTTTACTGAACAGTAATTCCCATACTGCGGGCTGTACCTTCGACAATTTTTACAGCAGCATCAATATCGTTAGCATTTAGGTCTTCCATTTTTAACTGAGCAATTTCCCGCACTTTTCCTGCATTAGTTTCACCATATACTTTAATTCCACATCAGGCTGTATTCTCCTTTTTACCGTCAAACGTTCATTCCCACATATAAAAAGAGAAGGGCTTTCCCTCCTCTTTTTACTTTTAAT
>JAAZJT010000163.1 GCA_012800215.1 Bacillota bacterium
AAGCTGGCCTTATTATCAACCAGTGAATATGAGCGGGCAGCCGGAGCCGCAAGGAATGTAGAATTTATTGAGTTGGGCTCAGACCCGGCCTTCACTTCTACTTTTGCCAGAGCAATGATGTTTCCGAGAAATAAGTAATTACGTACGAGGGAATTGTGAAAGTAAATAAAAAAGCTACCCTGTAAGGGCAGCTTTTTTAATCATTTTACATTTATTTTATGCAGGGGGGAGAAATTGCACATGGACCAAAATTACACTTCACGTGAATTAGTACAGTCGGTAATACAGAATAAGGCAGACAAGCATTTACCTAAGGGAGAGCTGTGTATTAATGATGCTGTAATTCAACAAACATTGGCTGTGGATAAAATTGGTTTTCCGGAAAAACTAGAATTTGTACAAATGATGGGGCTGGATATTTACTCTCTATCACCTCAATACCCGTATAAGCTAAAAAATTTACCAGAGAAAGAAATATATCAGTGGCCAGATCTTAAATCTTGGACGGTTAATACGTCAGTTTTTATTTTCGCTGTACTGGACGGTGCTTTTGAATGGGGAATGCGTTTACTTGGCCCGCAAAAGTTTTGCAGCAAATTGCGTTCTCGCCCAATGCTGGAAGAGCTAATTGCACAGGTGGAGAAATTAAATTTCTACATGATAGATAAATTGGCAGGCGAAGGTGTTAATGGTTTGATTCTTGCTGATGATATTGCCTATCAGCAGGGTTTATTTGCACAGCCCCAGGTGTTTCGTGAATTCTTTATTCCAAGCCTGGCACGCCAGGTGGAACGTGTATTAAAGCTGGACTTACCTGTTTTTTATCATTCTGATGGTAATTATAGCGCTGTTTTGGATGATATTATTAAAACCGGTGTTACAGGTTTACAGTGCCTGGAAAAAACAGCAGGGATGCAGATAGAGGAGATACAAAGTAAAGTAGATATTTGCCTGTGGGGCCACCTGGATACAGATGACCTGGAGGAAGCTGCCAATGATGCCAGTGTACTGCAGGCATTGCTTGAAACGACCAGGGAACTGGCAAAGGAGAAGAAATTTATCCTTGGCACTACCAGCGGGCTCTATGAGGGCATGAAAATAGATGCTTTGCGTTCAATCTATGCCAATGTCTAGCAGGTTTGCCCATTCTCCCGAAGAAGTGCAAAAAAGGCTGGCATTTGAGGTGAAATGAAATGGCAAATCTTTCGTTGCTAAAGACTGCGCTGAAACAATATACTAATGCTGAGAAAGCTGAGTTTTTGCCTCGTTTTTTTCAGGCATACCCCGGAGGATACGGCGAAGGCGATAAATTCTTAGGAATTAGTGTACCTGATCAGCGCCGGGTAGCAAAAAAATATTTTAAGCAGCTTTCCTTGCACGAAATTATTAAATTGCTGCATGAGCCCATCCATGAATACAGACAGACAGCATTATTTATGTTAGTATACCGGTTTGAAAAAGCTAAGGATGAAGCTGAAAAGGAGCAAATAGTTGCCCTTTATTTGCAAAATACAGCATATATTAATAACTGGGATCTGGTGGATTCTTCTGCATACAAAATCCTAGGTGCCCATTTGCTGCATAAGAAAAAAGATGTTCTGTATTTATTGGCACGTTCCGGCAATTTGTGGGAGCAGAGAATTGCCATTATTGCAACTTTTAGCTTTATTAAAGCGGGTTTTTTCAGCGATACACTGCAGTTGGCCGAAATGCTTCTGGATCATCCTCATGACCTCATTCATAAGGCGGTGGGATGGATGCTGCGCGAGGTGGGTAAGCGGGATTTACAGGTTGCATATACTTTTTTACAGCAGCACTATCGCCAAATGCCGCGTACTATGCTGCGTTATGCTATTGAAAAATTTTCACCTGCTTTAAGACAAAAATTTTTACAAGGAACAATACAATAAAAAAAATTAATTGGGGAGGCGATGAAAGTGAAAGAATCTATAGGAGCAAAAACTTTTTTGTATCCTTGTCCGGCTGTAGCCGTAGGCACTTACGATGCCAATGGTAAACCCAACATGATGGCGGTTGCCTGGACCGGGGTGGTGAATGGAAGGCCGGCCAGCCTTTCAATATCGGTACGTAAGCAAACTTATACATATGGCAATTTAATGGCAAAACAGGCTTTTACCGTCAATATTGCTTCACAGGAATACCTGGAGCAATTGGATTACTTTGGGAAAACGTCTGGCAGGGATACGGATAAATTTGCAGAAACCGGCTTAACGCCTGTGCGCAGTGAGCTTGTGGATGCGCCTTATGTTAAAGAGTTTCCTGTGATTTTAGAATGCAAAGTTATAAAAGCAGACGATTTGGGGCTGCATACCATTTTTATTGCCGAAATTGTAGATGTGAAAGTTGATGCAGATTGTTTGGATGAATACCATTTGCCGCTTACCAAAAAGATTAATCCCGTTGCTTATGTGCCGGGAGACGGTACTTATTATGCTTTGGGTGAGGCTTTGTTGGTACGCAAAAGAAGCTAATTAACTATCTATAGAGAAGTAATATTAGGAAATGGAAAGGATAACTATGCACCGCTTAAATGAAAAGCTGTTGGCAGCAGCACAAAAAGTAAAACAAGCGGAGAAAATTAGATCTGACTTGGCGCAGGTAGAAGACACCCTGGCACGTGAGAAAGCACGTTTTAAACAACTGCAGCGACAGGTACATAAAGAGGGTAAAGATGTAAAAAAACTTGAGGGTTTAAGTATCTCCAGCCTGTTTTATACCATTTTAGGTAGTAAAGAGGAGCAATTGGATAAAGAACGCCAAGAGTATTTGGCTGCCAAATTGCGTTTTGACCAGTGCCAGGAGGTAATCGATTCCCTGGAGCAGGACCGGCATAATTTACGAGAAAAGCTGGAGATTTTGGCTGATTGCGAAACAGAGTATCAGTACCTGTTGCAGGAAAAGGAACGGTTGCTCTTGGCAGAAAATAGTTATGCGTCTCAAAAATTGTTTCAGCTAACAGAACAACTGGCTGCTTTGAGCGGAAAACAGCGGGAACTTGTAGAGGCTATTAATGCCGGCCGGGCTGTTGTGCAGTTACTGGATGAAGCACATAATTCTTTACAGAGTGCCAGTAACTGGGGTGTTTGGGATATGCTTGGCGGAGGTTTGATCTCAACGGCTGTGAAACATTCAAAAATAGATGATGCAAAAAATGCTGTTTACCGCGTGCAAAATGCTATGCATTCCTTTATGCGCGAATTAAAAGATGTAGGGTCAGCAATAAACCAGGTAAATATAGATATTGGCTCCTTTGCTACTTTTGCTGATTATTTTTTTGATGGTTTAATTGCAGACTGGGTGGTGCAGTCCCGTATTAAAAATTCTCTTAATCAAGTTTTTAGTGCTCAAAAATCCGTTCATAATGTATTACTAGTACTGCAGCAGCAACTACAGATAACAGATTCGGAACTGGAAAGGAAGCAGCAAGAATACCAGGATTTTTTAGCAAAAATATAGTTAATATAAAAACAGCCCGCTTTTTTTTAAAGTGGGCTGTTTTTTTGCTGCCAGTACCGGCAAAAGTTAGAAAATAAGTAATTCAACTGACAAATATTCGTTGTTAAAAGGATTAATTGGAAAGTAGTCGAATTTTGTAATAAGGTTTTTCATAAAAAGAGGTGCTTATTTTGATAGAGTTTAAAGATGTAACAAAAATTTACCCTGGCAGTGACCGGCCGGCTCTGCAAAATCTTTCATTGCAAATAACAAAAGGCGAGTTTGTTTTTTTGGTTGGACCAAGTGGGGCAGGAAAAAGTACCTTAATAAAACTTTTTTTCCGAGAGCAACTGCCGACAAAAGGGGAGATCCTGTTTGACGGGAAAAATATTGCCCTTTTAGAAAAGAGTGCATTATTAAAACACAGGCGCCAAATTGGCATGGTATTTCAGGACTTTCGCCTGCTAAAGCAGAAGACTGTATTTGAAAATGTAGCGTTTGCTTTGGAGGTTTTAGGCAAATCACCTGCGGAAATACAGGAAAAGGTTCCTTTGACTTTGGCAAAGGTGGGGCTAACGGGAAAAGAGAATGCTTTCCCCGCTGAACTCTCTGGCGGTGAACAGCAGCGTGTAGGTGTGGCGCGTGCTTTGGTTAAAGATCCAACCATTTTGATTGCAGATGAACCAACGGGCAATTTGGACAGGGATACATCATGGCAGTTAATGGAGCTATTTTCTGCAATTAATGAGAGCGGCACAACGGTAATTATCGCTACTCATGCCTGGGATGTGGTGGATAGGATGCAAAAAAGAGTGATTGCCTTGGCTGAAGGCAGTTTAATCAGGGACGAACTGCGGGGGAGTTATAATGATCAACATTAATTCACTAAAATATTGTTTACGTCAAAGCACCGTTTCTTTAAAAAGAAACTTTTGGTTGGCGGCGGTTACTTCAGCTATTATTGCTGTTTCACTGGCTATATTGGGCGGCTTTTTGCTTTTGGCTGTAAATGTGGGGCAATTCGTGACCAGTGTTGAGGAAAATGTAGAGATTGGCGTTTTTCTGCAGGCAGATGCTGATGCGGAAAAAATAGGTGAACAACTTTCTAATTTGGCAGGAGTAGAAAGTATAGCTTTTGTTAGTAGGGATGAAGGTTTGAATACTCTGGCTAAATCACTGGGGGATGAAGTTTTGTTAAGCGGCCTGGCAGGAGAAGATAATCCTCTCCCTGATGCTTACCGCGTCAAAGTTACAGATGTGGCTTTGGTTTCAACGCTGACTGATTCAATCAGGACTATCCCCGGTGTGGAATTAGCAGATTATGGTGAAGAATTAGTCAACCGTTTATTAAAAATAACGAACTGGCTGAACACATTATTTGTGGGTATTAGTATTTTACTGGCTTTGGGCGCAATATTTCTGATAGTAACTACCATTCGTTTATCTGTACTCGCCCGAAGTGAGGAAATTAGCATTATGAAGTACTTAGGTGCCAGTGATTGGTTTATTCGTTTTCCTTTCCTTTTAGAAGGAGTGGCAATGGGCTGGGTAGGAACCTTATTTTCAACAGCGTCTTTAGCTTTTATCTATCGCAAATTAGCAGTAACTCTTCAACAGGATGCTTTTGCCTTCTTCCTGAGACCTGTTACTGCACTGGATAAACTTTTGCCAATTTTTCTTGGTTTATTGTTGTTAGGCACCCTGATGGGTGGTGTGGGGAGTCTAATTTCAATACGTAAATATTTAAAGGTATAGAGGGAGGGGGGAAGATGAGAAATTTTCGCAGCCTGGTTGTAACCCTGCTTTTAGTATGCTTTTTAACTGGCTTTATCAGCAGCACTGCTTATGGCAGCCCGGAGGAAACGCAGAAAGAGATAGCTGAATTGGAAGCGGCCCTCAAAGAATTCGAAAAGACCATTGCCGCCAGGGAAGTGCGTATTGCTGAATTAAATACTGAGTTAGCGGCAGCTGAAAAGCAGCTTGCAGAAACCGAGCTTGAACTGGCTGAATCGGAAGCAAAACTGAAGGAAAAGAATTATATTTTTGGACAACGTGTCCGCAGTGCCTATATGAGCGGAAGTTTGTCTTATTTAGATATTATTTTGGATGCCGAGAACTTAGGAGATTTAATTTTTCGTTTTGTTTATTTAACACGAGTTTTAAGTAGAGATGCAGAAATAGTTTCTGCTTTACGCCAGGAGTATGAGCAGCTTGAAGAAAGAAAAATGGCGATGGTGGCAGAGAAGGAAAAACTGGAGGATTTGCGTTATCAAATAGAAGCAGAATATAAAAATCTTCTGGATCAAAAAGCTCAAATGAATAAGCTTTTGCAGGCAGCTAAGGATAAGTTGGCAGATGAAATGGCTCAGTCTATCCCTCAGGCGGAAAGAAAACCTGTTTATGGGGTTGTTATCGATAACCACGCTGCAGCCCGGCCGCAGCATGGTTTGGCCCAGGCAAATGTGGTTTATGAGTATGAAGTGGAGGGGCGCATAACGCGGTATTTAGCTTTATTTGCAACCTTTCCCAGTAAAGTAGGGCCTTTGCGCAGTGCCCGCCAACATAATATTACTTTGGCTTTGGAAAATAATGTGCGCTTTGTTCATGCCGGAGGCAGCACAGATAATATTAAATTAATTGAAGAACTTAACTTAAGAAGCACTGATGCATTAAAGTTTTCCAGCCAGCATATTTATCGTGATAACTCACGCCGTGCACCACACAATTTATATGTGAATTTAAAAGCTTTGCAGCAAGAAGCGCCCTCAAAAACAGTAACAGTAAGGCCGGCATTTTTAAGCCGTGAAGGTAAAGCGGGTACGTCATTGTCTATTACTTATAGCGGGTCACACCGTGTCAGCTACAAGTATGTTGCCAATAAAGGATACTATCATCGTTATATTAATGGATCACAACATTTTGACGGTAGTGGGGCTGCAATCCAAGCCAGAAATATTATTGTGCAGTATACGCCTTTTTATAATGATTTTGCCGGCAGGCCCACAGCAAATTTAATCGGTGAAGGTCCCATTGATTTTTATTGCCAGGGAAAATATTTCCGCGGCAAATGGAAAAAAACCAGTGCCATTTCACCAACTCGTTTTTATTATGATGATGGGCAAGAAATAGAACGCATTTATGGTCAAACATGGATTCAGATTGTCCGTCAATAAGAAACAGTTAAATTAAGGAGTACCTGATATGCGGGTACTCCTTAATTTGTTTAACTAATTTAAAAAATATAGATAATTTTGAAAATACCCTTTAAATCTTTGCGAAAATAGTTTATAATGAAGTTGTAAGTTAATAAAATCACAAGGGGGTAGCTTCATGAGTACTTGTAGTTTGTGTGGATTAGAAGTAGATCCTAACGATTTGTATAGTTTTAATGGGCTAACAGTCTGTGAGAACTGTGTCCCTGTTTATGCTAATCCCCCAAGGCCTTGCGCAGGAGGGCATTTCAGGCAGGAAACTGCCTAACAGCAGGGAAAAATAAATATTTAACATTTTTTGTGTCATATGCCGCTTATAGCGGCATTTTGCTTTGTTTTTGGATAATACAGGATGTGGGCGCAAATGTGCTGATTTCAGGCTAAACTACTATTATATGCAAGATATAAGCATTCCATGACAGTTATTTGCGTTTTTCCGTGTTCGACAGATAAGGCACTTCCCCGCTAGAGTATAATTAGATTAAAATATGGGGTGATAGTGTGAGGAAGCAGGGGTTTGCAAAGATACTGGCCGTACTGATAATTTTACTTATAGGTGTAATAGTTTACAGTCAGCTACAGGAAACTTTCTCTAAAGGAGTAGAGCCGCCTCAGCAGGAAGAGGAGAATGAAGGTCTTAATGAAGAAGAAGAGCGGAGACTAGCTGAGGAGCGAATGCGCGAAGAGCGCAGACAACGTGAGGCAGCCCTGCGAGAAGAATTAGGGGCTTTTTTTGTGCCCTTGCCTCCGCTGGAAAGGTCGGAAAATCCCCCAGTTAAGGTAAAAGGCATTTATGTGACAGGACATACTGCAGCAAACAGTAAAAGATTTACTGAACTGTTAGCTTTGCTGGATTCCACAGAATTAAATGCTATGGTTATTGATGTGAAAAATGATCATGGGTATATGACCTATCCCAGTGAAATTGAAATTGTGAAAGAGGTTAATGCTAATAAGGGAGCAGTAATTAAAGACATTGATGCAGTAATGGCAGAATTAGAGAAGCATGATGTATATCCCATCGCCAGAATTGTTGTCTTCCGTGATCCCCACTTGCCTGAAGTAAAACCAGAATGGGCTATTCAAAAACGTAATGGCAGTGGTCAATGGCGGGACCCTAAAAATTTTGCTTGGGTAAATCCTTATGATAAACGAGTCTGGGATTACAATATTGCCATTGCTAAAGAAGCTGCTTTAAAGGGCTTCCGTGAAATTCAATTTGATTACGTGCGTTTTCCGGAGAATGCTAAGCGGGTTGACCGTGAAGCTGAATTTCCAGGAGCCAACGGCCGAGCCAAAGATGAAGCAATTGAAGCTTTTCTTGCTTATGCACGGCAGCAGCTGGCTGAGTATAATGTGTATATTTCGGCCGATGTTTTTGGCGTTATTGCCACTTCCAGAGGAGATGCAGATGGAATTGGCCAAAGCTGGGAAAGGGTTTCCCCACAGGTTGATTATATTTGCCCTATGATCTATCCTAGCCACTACGGTCCTGGTTATTTTGGTTATGCAGTGCCTGATGCTCATCCCGGTGGCACTGTAAGCCGAGCACTGACAGATGCCATAAAGCGTAGTGCTCCACTGGCAGAACCGGCCATAATCAGGCCATGGCTGCAAAGCTTTACTGCTACATGGGTTAAAGGGCACATTAAATACGGTGCAGCTGAAGTACGTGCCCAAATTGAGGCAGCCTTGGCACTGGGGATTGATGAGTTTTTAATCTGGAACCCTGGCAATAGGTATATTACTAACTCGTATTTAACAGCAGCAGAAGCGGCACAAAATGAGGCTGAACTGGCTGAAAGAAGGCTGGCAAATGGGCATGACGTTCTTGGCAGAACACAAGCAGCAGCCCTTGATGAATATTTGACTGCTGTGCAGAAGAAGAATTGGCGCCAGGTGTATTTATGGCAGGTAAGAAACTTTACACATACCGAAGAAGAGTTTCAGCTATGGTTTGATAGTTGGACAAGTTCACTAGTTTCTTATAGCCTGGAATCAGGACAGAATGGCAGTTATCTTGTGGCGCTAGAGCTTAAAGATGGTGATACCCTGTTTGAGATGGAGGAAAATTTCACCGTTGTAATGGAAAACAATGTGTGGAAGGTTAAGGCAAGCCGAGCATTTTTGGATGCTTTAGTCGAACCGCCCGTTTCCGGCTCAACAGAAACATCCGATTAAACCCGCCAAAAGACATCTTGCATAGTAATTTGCAAAAAATAGCAGCCAATGAAATTTTAGAAAAAAATGCAAAAGAAGCAGGAAAAAGGAAAATGATGTCGTAACTATACTAAAAAAGTGCGGAGGTTGTGATGTGCCGAACATAAGTAAGGAGCGGGAGCGTTTATATCGCTATGTAAAGCGTTGGGGGCTGCATGATTCTAGGACATTGCGTCAAAGCCGAAAAGTAGACAAGCTAATTAATAAAACAATGATTGCTCATCTTCGTTCCCGCAATGACAACCGTGTATAGGCAAAAAGTAGTTAATGTAAAGAGGCTGGGACAAAACTAGCCTAAAAGCTTAAAAGAGGAAAGCTTCCAAGTAATAAATTTTGCTTGGAAGCTTTCTTCGTAGAATTATTTCTATACAGCCGACTCTGCTTTAATGTTCATGGCGGTGTACTTTCTCAAGTTCACCGCCATGAATGCAAACCCTAATTCATTTTTCACTTTCTTCTTACCCCTCACGGACATTCGAGTGAAACCCAAGTTAGCCTTCAGAGATCCGAATACTGGTTCTACATCAACTTTGCGTCTCTTGTAGATTTCAGCAGTTTTCTTGTCTGAAAGCTTTGCACGTACATATTCTTTTTGTGATTCCCATTTTTTATTGATGTAAACTTTTCGGCCTTTCCCTTCTTTTGCTTTTGTACACATATCGCGGAATGGACAACTGGAACAGTCTTCACATTCATACACTTTAAACTGACGTATGAATCCGTACTTATCTTTACGTTGAGAATGATGACTAAACTGTACCTTACGACCATTTGGGCATAGAAAAAAATCTTCTTCCTCGTTATAGTCCCAATTGTCTACATGAAAAGCATTCTTTTTATGTTTCTTTTTCTGCTCCTGCCGGTACTGATTATATGTAATAAGTGGTGTTCGATTCCTGTTCTCGATAATATCATCATAATTTTGTTCACTGCCATAGCCTGCATCCGCAACGATAAATTCTGGTAGTTCAAAGCATTTTTCTTCTATATGATTCAGAAAAGGAATTAGTGTACGAGTATCTGTTGGATTAGGAAACACATCATAAGCAAGCACATATTGACTTTCCGTTGCAACTTGTAC
>JAAZJT010000164.1 GCA_012800215.1 Bacillota bacterium
AAGAACGGCGCCTTCAGCGCCGCTTTTTTTGCTGTAAAACCGCTAAAATTTCCTGCCTGGGATAAGTATTTAAAACTTCTTTTTTTTCTAACCAACCACGGCGAGCCACGGATAATCCTAAAACTATGTTGGCAAGCTCTAACTGGCTATGAGCATCTGTATTAATGGTCACAGCAATCCCGGCTTCTTTTGCAAGACGAGCCACCTGGTCATTAATATCAAGACGGTCAGGTGAAGAGTTAATTTCCAGAGCAGTCCCTGTGGCAGCAGCAACACGTAATACTTCCTCCAAGTCAATATCATAGGGATCGCGTCGGCCTAAAAGACGGCCGGTAGCATGGCCTATGACCTGAACGTAAGGATTTTGCATAGCACGGCAGATACGCTCCGTCAATTTTGCCTGGCTTTGGCGGAAGCCGCTGTGCACAGATGCAATTACCACATCCAGCTCAGCTAATATTTCATCGGGTGCGTCCACGCTGCCATCATCAAGAATATCCGCTTCAATACCGGTCAAAATACGTAAATTATATTTATCCTGCAAAGACTCTATATATTTTTTTTGCTTGGCCAAACGTTCTAAAGATAATCCTCTAGCTATTTTTAAGGAGCGTGAATGATCAGTGATTGCCAGATATTCATAACCCAGTTCAGCTGCAGTTGCCACCATTTGTTCAATGCTCGCCGTACCGTCTGACCAATTGGTGTGTACATGCAAATCCCCTTTGTAGTCGGCAGCCTCTATTACTTGCGGCAACTTTCCGGACTGCGCAGCTTCAATTTCACCCCAGTCTTCCCTTAATTCAGGAATAATGGGCGCTAAATCTGCCAATTCATAAATGTCTTCTTCTTTGGCAATCTGCAGCTTAGCAAGAGACTCTGGTGAATTTAAATCATAGCCTGTTTTTCTTTTAATTTTTGCCATTACTTTTTTAACATGTTCCTCAGAACCTGTTATTTGCCAAAGTAATGGCGTAAAATTCTCTTCGCTGGTGAGATATAGTGCTATTTCTACGCCAAAACTATGTACTGCATGGCCGACTGTATTTTTCCAGGTAAGCTGGTGTAATTGCGGATAACCCGATAGGGCTTCCTTAGCCTGTTTTATATCGCTTACGGCAACTACCAGTTCCAGACCGGTAACAGTTTCTTGACACCGCCGCACTGCACCTGCCACCTGTACCTGTTGTATTCCCGGCAGTCTTTCAAGATTAGGTACAAGCTCACTACTAAATGTTAAAGCCGCTGCCAAGAGAATGTTCTTATTTATTTCCGCTGGTATTTGGCTCGTTTCTAATCTTTCCAGCAAAGCTAATTTGCCTGTAGCAATTATTTCCTTTATTTTAGCAGCCAGTGCCGGGCCAATACCTGCCACCTGCTGCAATCTATCTTCTGCAGCAACATTTCTTATGTCCTCATCCAAAGCAGCCACTGCATGGGCTGCTTTTTTGTACGCACGAATACGGTAACGATTTTCGCCACGTAAAGCCAAAACACGTGCTGCTCTATCTAGCATTTCCGCTACATCCCTGTTTTGCATCCTTTTCCTCCACCACAGCTGTGTTAACTAATCTGACCATAGTCTTCCCCAATATCAGAATAACAAAAAAGTTTACTTTAAAAAATTTTTAAGTTGTGACAGATAACATAAAAGCGGGCAAACTGTGTTTGTCCGCATTTTATAACAGATCTGTTAGAATTAAAGCCATCATTTGATCATAAATGAAAGGCAAAATTGATAATACAATACCGGCCAGGGAAGATTCTGCCAAGGCTTGTGCAAAAAAAGGCGTACCAACAAGCGTCGCAATTCCAATAATAAAAACCCCTAGGAAAATACCTTTAACAGCACCAAGAAACATACCTGTCAGACCATTAAGCAAACCTAATACAGGCAAAGAAAAGATATGATGAGCGATATTGCCTGCAAAGCGGAAGATAAAAGTAACAGCACTAAAAAGCAAAGCAAAGCCAATTAGGCGGGCAACCACATCAGCCAAATTAATTCCCTGAGCTGCCAGCTGGGGAAGCCACTGGCTAAGAATACGGCTTAATGGTAAATAATTATTTAACCACAGAATAAATTCATTGCCGTAGTTTAGAGCCACAAAATAGGAAGCAATCACACCTGCCACATCAAATAGCTGCCTAACTAGTCCCTTTTGCCAACCTGTAAAGGCAAAAAAGATTATTACTATTAATAATAAAAAATCTAACCAATTCATTTTACATTCTTTCTATACAGTTGGTTTTGTAATTCACGTAGTTCACGGCGAGTACGAAAAAGTTCATCAGCCAAATTAACAGCAGTTAAAACAGCGATCTTATGTGATCCGAGACGGCTGTTAGCTTGCCCAATTTGCTCCATCTTTTCATCTACATATTTTGCCAGACGTTACATATACTCAGGCGATGAAGTGCTGCACATTTTATAATTTTCTCCATAAATTGTAACGCTGACACGGTTTTTATTATCGACTCGGGACACGTGGCTACCTCCCCATAATTGTTCCCTATATTATTCTTCCTGCCTTAACAATATTCCTTCTCCATGCTAAGCAAGCTCTTAGCCGCGTAGTCCTGCTCCCAGATGAGTTGCTAAAGCTGCTTCTATCTGCTGATGCATCTCTGTTACTGTTTCGTCACTAAGCGTACGGGAAGGATCACGATAAGTTACTGCAAAAGCTAGGCTGCGGCTCCCCTGTGGAATCTGTGGACCGCGATACTGGTCAAAAAGAGTAACGTCTTCTACCAGTGGTCCACCAACTTCCCGGATTAGTTTCATCACATCTGCTGCAGAAATTGTATCTGGAACTACAACTGCCATATCACGTAATACTGCAGGATAGCGTGGCAATGGAGTATAAGACGTAACTAGCTGCGTTTTGGCTAAAAGATTCTCCACATTTAATTCTGCAGCAAATACTGATTGCTGCAAATCATAATTATCTAGGACTTCCGGATGAATTCTCCCCACCCAACCTAAAGAAACATCTCCTACCCATACTTCCGCAGTCTGGCCGGGTTGACACCAGGGCAGCTCGGTATTTTGAAAACTAAACCCTTTAATTCCTAAGCGTGTCAGTAATGTCTCCACAATACCTTTAACTGTAAAGAAATCAATTTCTACAGCTTTTTGCTGCCAATGTTCTGTTGGCAAAGAGCCCATCATGGCTATCCCTAAGGTTGTACGTTCTTCGGGGAGTGCGGCTAGTGGCTCAGCAGCAGGCAAAAATACTGTACCCAACTCAAACAGTCTTATATTATGCTGATTACGATTCTGGTTATAAACTAGTGCCGCTAACAGACCACCTGTCAGCATGGTTCGCATTACGCTTTGTTCTACCGATAAAGGATTGGCTAAACTTAGCGCATGACGCAGGAAATGACCCTGCGGGATTCTCAGCAGTTCAAATTGTTGAGGGCTGATAAATGAGTAACATACAGCTTCCGCTAAACCACAGGACACTAGCAGCTGCCTAATTTTAGAGAGAGTACGCTGCCTTTCTGTTAATCTGCCTTGTGTGAGTTGGCCGCTTAAAAAAGTAGTTGGGATTTTATCATAACCATAAATACGAGCTACTTCTTCGATTAAATCCACTTCTTCTTGAAGATCAGAGCGCGATGTAGGTACAGTCACATGCAGCTGAGTCCCTTCAGTCACGCCAAAACCTTGGCGCTTAAAAATATTTGCCATTTCCCGTTGTGAGATCTCCAAACCTATCAGTTTCCTGGCACGTTCGGGGCGCAGGCGGATCTGACGCGGGTAAACAGGTGATACATATTCATCAAGCAGTTCCCCATCTACTTTACCGGCTTCCAATAGTTCAATCAGCCGCGCTGCCCGCCGCAGTGCCTCCGCGCAACCATTAACGTCAACACCTTTTTCAAAACGTTGCTGCGCCTCAGAATATAAGCCAAAGGCTCGTCCGGTACGCCGGATGCTCGCTGCATTAAAATGAGCCGATTCCAACAATACTGCTTTAGTTTCAGAGCTTACTTCAGTAGCCAGTCCCCCCATCACACCGGCCAAACCAATTGCTTTTTCCGCATCGGCAATTACCAGCATTTCCTCTGACAAAGTACGTTCCTGATTATCTAATGTCACTAGTACTTCATTGGGATAAGCTTTGCGAACCATTATTGTCTGCTCACTTAATGTATGATAGTCATATGCATGCAGCGGCTGACCCCATTCCCACATTACATAGTTAGTAATATCTACAATATTACTGATGGGACGTATCCCCGCCTGCAGCAGGCGCACTTGCAGCCAAAGAGGAGACAGCGCAATCTGCACATCTTTAATTACAAGAGCTGTAAAACGGGCACATAGTTCTTGTGCTCGAACCTCAACCTGCGGCTGCGGCAATTCATTTTCTGTAAAATTGAGTGTATTGTCAGGCATTTGCACTTTTTGTCCCGTCAACGCTGCCACTTCAGCTGCCACGCCGATAAGCCCCAGACAATCGGCTCTGTTAGGCGTCAGATCCAGTACAAGAATGGGGTCATCAAGTCGCAGTGCAGCCGCTAGGGGTACTCCGAGCGGAGTGCCTCGGTCTAACACTAAAACACCATTAACTCCGGGATTAAGAGGCAAACCCAGTTCTTCTGCCGAACAAAGCATGCCATTTGACTCAATTCCACGCAGTTTTGTGCGCTTAATCGTTACATTATTGGGAAGTGTAGCACCAGGCTTAGCCAAAGGCACTTTATCGCCTTTAGCAAAATTATTAATTCCTGCCACAACTGTCCTGACTTCTTTTCCGTCATTAACTCTTACCACATATAAATTGTCAGCCTCAGGGTGCTTCACCAGAGAAACAACTTCTGCCACTACCACATCAGTAAAGTTAGTTTCAAGAGTTTTTATCTCTTCTACTTCAATCCCGGCCTGCGTTAGCATCTCAGCCAGTTGGTAAGCAGATATATCAAGATCAATAAAGTCTTTAAGCCATGTGTATGGAACACGCATTTCGAAAACCTCCTCTATCCTGCAGTTACCGGAACTGCCGCAGCATTCTGATATCATTTAGGAAGAATAAACGTAAATCATCAACGCCATATTTCAGCATGGCAATTCTCTCTACCCCCATACCAAAAGCATAGCCGGTATACACTTCCGGATCATATCCAGACATTTCCAGCACATGGGGGTGAACCATTCCCGAACCCAGAATTTCAATCCAGCCGGTATCCTTGCATACCCTGCACCCTTTTCCGTGGCACATCATACAAGAAATATCCACTTCTGCGCTGGGTTCAGTAAACGGGAAAAAGCTTGGACGCAGACGTACTTGTTGGTGGCTGCCAAACATTTGTTGTGCAAATAACAGCAAAGTGCCTTTTAAATCTGCTAGGGAGACATTATGGTCAATCACCAACCCTTCCACCTGATGAAACATAGGTGAATGGGTAGCATCATCATCCCGACGGTACACTTTACCGGGAGCAATAATTCTTACCGGTACTTGTGGTGCTACTTTTTCCATAGTATGTACTTGTACAGGAGAGGTGTGGGTACGCAGCAGCATTTCAGGGTTAAAATAAAAAGAATCCTGCATATCCCTGGCCGGGTGGTCTTTTGGTATATTTAAAGCTTCAAAGTTATAGTAATCTGTTTCCACTTCCGGACCATCTACAATAGAAAAACCCAAACCTAAAAAAATATCGGCTATTTCATCCATTACCATAGTTAAGGGGTGGAAATGCCCCAACTCCTGTGGGCGGCCTGGTAGCGTAATATCAACTTTTTCTGCCTCTATGCGTTTTTCTTGTTCTTCTTTGCGCAGTTGGAGTTCACGTTCGGCAAACAGCGCCGCAAGCTCATCACGGATCTTATTAGCCAAACTGCCAATCAGAGGCCTTTCTTCCGGAGATAATTGCCCCATTCCTCGTAAGACGGCAGTTATTTTACCTTTTTTGCCCAAATAAGTAACCTGTATTTTTTTTAAATCTTCCTGCGATTGTGCCATACTTATATCAGTACGTGCACTGGCAGCAATGCCATTAAGTTTTTCCTGCATAAATTATCACTCCTCCTCAACAGGTTGCAAAATTACTTTAATTTGTTTACTTTGACAGTCAATATAAAAAATCGTCCCTCTCGTAAGGGACGAAAGAAAACTTCCGCGGTACCACCCAAATTAGCAGCGAATACTCACTCTAACCCTATAACGGGAGAACCCGTTCCGAATCTACACAGGCAACCCTTCAATCCGGCGACTCCGGGAAGAACTTCGGCCAACACTGCACAGGACGTTCTCAATCAAGGCGTCCTTCCCTGTACGTGCAGAAATTGGCGTACTCGTCCCCTCATAGCCTTTAACATATACGTGCTGTAATTAATTTTTTGTAAAGTAAATACGCAGCTACTGAACCAGTCCTCTCAAATACAAACCAGAAAAAATCAGCATTGATCATGCGTGACCACTCCTTATACCTGGAATGGGGTTGTTCTTATTATAACATATAGCTTTTAACGAAACAAGAAAGACAGAAAAGATTGTGCAATCCACTGCAGAGAAAAGCGTTTTTCATGCGCGACGCTATTTTAATTTATTGTGATCGCGTAGCTGTTCAAAAACATTGTAGATCTTTTTGCTAATGGATGCAAGAAAATTATCACCTGCCTGCAAAAAGTTAACACTATTTTCAGCTACAAAAAGCATGGCCGCTCTAATTTTTTCTGCAAGTGATGCCAGGAACAGATCCCCTTTTTCTGTATACGGTAATGCTTGCAGAAAAAAAGGCTTTAGCTTTTCACGGATATTCGCCAAAGGTGTATTAATAAAGTAGAAAGCTACAGCGATGAGGATAGTCACCACCAGCATCCACAAGGCATTCCTGATCGCAGCACGGGTTATATTATCGCGCGTAGTGTCTTCTTGCCTGCCCCCACCTTTGCTGTCGGTACGACCGGGGGCAGGAGCAGCCTGCTCATTATCTTTCTCTTCCGGACCATAGAAATAATATGAAACCACATCTGCAAATAGCGCTGCTCCATCTTGCGCTTTTTCACGTTCGTTAAGATGAGTGCCGACTTCAATCAGCATACTGGTAGGGGTAAGATCCTGATTATAGTTGCCGCGAGCCATAAAAATACCTTTAACTAAGTTGGGGTAAATTTTATCCGCAGTATTTTTTAGATCAAGGGCGAACTGACGGACAGTCTGCATTTGAGGATTCTGTCTGCCTACCACAAATTGCACTTGTGTGACAGGCTGTTTTTCTATGGTTGCGGCATAAGCTTCTGGGGGGCCGGCATCGCGGTGAACATCAAATATAACATCGGGGTTTTGTTTCAGGATTTTTTCAGCTGTTACCCTGGAGCGACGATAAGCACCACGGTCATGGGGCAGATGCAGTGTATTGCTATGGATAACTTTTATACCCTTCTCTTTTAATGCTTCGGTAAAGGAATCTCCCACATGATGAATACCGCCTTTTCCGTTTATACTGTCTGTGCCATCAGTAGGCACATATGATTCAGCATTATGGGTGTGATAAACGCCGATTAAGCGTTTAGCCTGCGCTTTAGAATCGTCCTTATTTTCTTCTTCTACATCCTTCTGCACAGGTTGTACACCACCAAAAAGAAACTGCTGCAAAGAAGCATAAAAACCTTCTGGCTCCGGGGCAAAAACAGCGCCTACTTCGCGCACAAAACGTGCGCTTGCCACATAGTTGTGCACACGATGCACCCGATAAAGTTTATTATCAGAGGTTAAATATTCATCACCCACATAAATTTTACGGCCAGTAACCATTATTTCCTGACCATCTTCATCAACCATGGTATAATACTTTTCTGCTAATAATTCTTCACGCGAAATTTCACCTGTATCTAAGCTATCGAGTAAGTCACCAAAGGTATTAACAGTAATAAGCTTCTCCTGACCGGCAATAGCAGCAATAGCTAGCAAAATAAGCAGCGGAATTAGAAATTTTTTTTTCATACACGGTGGCCTCCTTGCAGTCGTTCCAAGATTTCCCCCACCAGTTCAGCCAGCAGTACGGCCCCCATACCGCTAATTACAGCTGCACCATATACCCCAGTAGACCCAAGAACAATAGGCACATTAAGCTGATTGAACCAGATATTTTCTAACCAAGCAAAAACATCGGTCAGAATAACACCAAGTACACCGCCAATAAAAGCACTCCGACGCGATCTTCCCAACAAATAGGCTGTTATAGCTGCTACGATTGATGGCACAAAAAGCGGATCGACTAGAAAGGCTGCAGAAGTGGGTTCCATTGGCAGTAACTTTTCAGTTAAAAATACTACGATTGCCACTATCAAAGATGTAATTACCGCTCTTCTTTTTTCTGCCAGCGTATCTGCTGTAACTATTAAATAGATTGCTATAGCTACAGGAACAAGAGCTCCACCGATATTAACAGATAGTCCTGCGTAAAGCGGAATATTGGGCAAAAAACCAGCTGCTAACATCGCAAGCAGAATAACCAGAGCCTGTATTTTTGTTAAACGCATTCTGTCTAAAACCCGATGCAGAAAACCTAAATAGACTAGAGCTGTAATCACAACCAAACTAAAGGCTCCAATATTTGTAATATCCATAACCTCACCTTCTCATTACAAGATCTGAAGTGTTTTTAGTTTCCCCACCAAGCATGAAAAAAACACAAAATGATCCACAGATTCCTCTGTGTGCATTTTGTGTTAAATTACATATTATAATGCAACAACTACAAACTTCCTTAAGGAGGAGGATTATCATGCTGCGCAGTATTGTAAATAAGATGCAGAAGGCAGCTCATTTTCTTAAATACCCTATATTACAGTACATTCCCATTGGCATTTATACTATGCTGCAAAACGACAACTGGTCCAATCCTTTTAGTCAGACCAGCCCGCAGCTCTTGCTATTTCAGGATGAAGTAGCATTTAAAAGTGCCCTGCAGCGTTTTCAGGTACAGATTACTTCTCCACCGCGAGCGGGAGAGTTATATATTATCTGTCTTAATTTTAAAGCCGGTTTGGTACTTTTCCGCTATTTAACATGTAAAATAATTGGCATTCCTCAAGTAGGAAGCATTCATGTATTTTCGCTAACAAAAAAATACTTCCCTCATCATTCCATACACTTTGCTTTATATGCGGAAGATGGCAGGAAGCTGCGCAGTGTTAATCAAGATATCAGTTAAAGTATTAACAAAATCTAATCTACCCTAAAGGTTGGGATGATGCTGCCTTTACAAGTGCTATAAACAAAGTGGCAGCATGCTGACAATTGAAAAGCCATTCCGGGTGCCATTGTACACCGAGAGCAAAAGGATGATGCTGAACCTCTACTGCTTCAATAATACCATCAGGCGCCACGGCCGACACCACCATGCCTGGGCCTACGTTTTTAATAGCCTGATGATGAAAACTATTAACACGAAAACTTCTCTGACCTGTAATTTGATAAAGTAATGTGTTTTTATATACTTTTACCTGATGAATAGGATAATTGCGTGGTGCTTTCTGCAAATGCTGTACTGCAGCAATATTTGTAATATCCTGGTATAAAGCTCCCCTCTGTGCTATCGCCACAATTTGTGCTCCCCGACATATTCCCAAAAGAGGAAGTTTGGTGTGTAAAGAATAACGCGCTAAATACAGTTCCATCCTATCACGATCAGGCTGAACATAACCCTGCTCTGGGCGAGCTTCACAACCGTAGAGAAAAGCATCGGGATCACCGCCACCACTTAAAATCAAGGCGTCTACCTTTTTTAACATCTCCCGCCACATAAAAGGAGGAGTACAAGTTGGCAGCAGCAGCGGAACGGCACCGGCTTTTGCTACCGCCTTCACATAAGCCAGAGATAGTCTGTTTTCATAACCGACACGATTACAAGTAATACCAATACTGACTGTCAGTTTGGACAAACCCCCTAAAAACATAAAATACGTAACCAAAGTTACGTATAAAATTTAAAAATCTATTAATCCTAGGGAAATTTTAATGGCCTGATTTACTTTTTGCATGACCCGTTCGTCAAGCTCAGTAACTTTATCCTGCAGGCGCTGTTTGTCAATGGTACGAATCTGCTCCAGTAAAATAACTGAGTCTTTTTCTAATCCATACTCTTTAGCTTCTATTTCCACATGCGTAGGCAATTTCGCTTTATCTATTTGTGAAGTAATTGCGGCAATAATAACAGTGGGGCTATATTTATTTCCCACATCATTCTGTACTACCAACACCGGGCGTACCCCTCCCTGTTCCGAACCAACAACAGGGCTTAGGTCAGCAAAAAAGATATACCCCCGCTTTACTTCCACCCTATTCACTTCTTGCCCACCAACAATTCTGCAATTAAATTGGCCTCATTCTCCACTTCGAACGCCTCATTAGCTAAGCGCAAATTCAGTTTTGCCATCTCAGTATAACCTTTTTGCATCTTTTCACGAATTTGCTGTTTTTCCCGCTCTGCAAGATATAAGCGCATCGCTTCACGGATAAACTCAGAGCGCGTTCTTTTTTCAGTAGCCACAATATCATCTACTTCTTCCAACAGATTGTGAGGCAAACTAATCATAATTCTTTTTGTTTCAGCCAAAGTTAGCACCCCCTAATTTACATCTTCCCCCAAATATACCCTTGGCACCCGACGACTGATGCATGTAACCACTTCATAATTAATGGTATCCAGCCAACTTGCCACCTCATCCACATGCAACTGTGCCTCACCCTGGCGTCCGAACAATACAACTTCGTCACCTACATGTACATTATCAATATCCTGAACAGAGATCATTGTCTGATCCATGCAAATACGACCTACAATAGGTGCGCGCTGGCCGTGCACTAATACCTGACCACGATTGGAAAGCTGGCGGCGGTAACCATCTCCGTAGCCAATATTAAGTGTAGCAATGCGTGTTGGTTTAGTTGTTGTATAGGTGCTACCATAAGATATTCCAATTCCTGCAGGAACATCTTTTAAATAAACTATTTTTGTTTTTAGTGACATGGCTGGCCGTAATTTAATCTGCTCACACTTAACTTCAGTAGAAGGACGTAATCCGTACAAGCTGATACCAAGCCGAACCAAATCA
>JAAZJT010000018.1 GCA_012800215.1 Bacillota bacterium
ATGGCGAAGACTACATTGTCTTTTTAGGAGATACTTTTAACTATTGGGAAGCCTTTTTAGTTGATAGTGAAACATTGGAACCAATTAAGATGGTTGGATTTACCTCCGGGCAAACAAAGTAAAAGCTGCAGCTACAATACCATTAGAGGCCCTTCCGGGAGAAGTAGTCAGCTATACTTCAAGCTCTGAAGGAACAATTCATAATCTGGTGTCTCAGGGCTTTTTGCCCAATATCATGGCGATAATGGGCTCCAGCAAAATTGATAATCTCCACAGCCTGATAAGCCTTATCAAGGGCATCGGTCAGCTTATCGCCCCAGGCAGTAACGCCCAGGACGCGGCCGCCACTGGTAACTAACTGATTGCCTTCTTTAGCAGTGCCGGCATGAAAGACGTAGACATCCTGCAGCATGGCAGCCTCGTCTAAACCGGTAATAACTTTACCTTTTTGATAAGATAAGGGATAACCTCCGGAAGCCATCACCACACAGACAGTATGATTATCATGCCATTCGATTTGTGTTTTAGCCAAAGTACCATTAATTACAGCTAACATAATGGTGCAAAGATCAGTTTTAAGGGGGGGCAAAATTACCTGGCATTCCGGATCACCAAAACGCACATTATATTCCAGTACTTTGGGACCATTTTCCGTAATCATCAAACCGGCATAAAGAACACCCTTATAAGTAATGCCTTCTGCACGTAAGCCTAAAATGGTCGGCTGTAAAATCTCCCTTTCCACTTGTGCCAACAGCTCTTTTGTTAAAACAGGTGCCGGTGAATATGCTCCCATCCCGCCTGTATTGGGCCCTTTGTCTCCATCATAAGCTGCTTTATGGTCTTGGGAAGAAACCATGGGAATAATCGTTTCGCCATCGGTAAAAGCCAAAATTGTAACTTCTTCCCCCTGCAGATATTCTTCTATGATTATCCTGGAGCCGGCAGCGCCAAATTCTTCTTCCACCAGCATGCGCCTGACAGCATCTTCTGCCTCCGCTAAAGTTGCAGCCACCACAACGCCTTTACCGGCAGCTAAACCATCTGCCTTCACCACAATGGGAGCCTCTTTTTCCTGCAGATAGGTAAGTGCTTCCTCCACATTTGTAAAACTTCTGCTTTCCGCAGTGGGAATCTTGTACTTTTCCATTAGTTGTTTGGCAAACACTTTACTGCCTTCCAGCCGGGCTGCCTCCTGCATAGGGCCGAAAATAGCAAGGCCTGCAGCTGTAAAAGCATCCACAATCCCTAAAGTCAGCGGTGCCTCCGGCCCCACCACCGTTAAGTCAATTTTCTCTTGCCTGGCAAAGGCAACTAAAGCATCTATATCTTCGGCGGCAATGGGGACACATTCCGCCTCCTGTGCAATTCCGGCGTTCCCCGGTGCACAATAAACTTTTTGCACACGCGGGCTTTGCCTTAATTTCCAGGTCAAAACATGTTCACGTCCGCCACTGCCCACAACTAAAACACGCATACCTCTCCCTCCTAATGCCTGAAATAGCGCACGCCTGTAAACATCATGGCTATTCCCTTTTCATTACAGGCAGCAATGGATTCATCGTCTTTTACCGAGCCGCCTGGCTGTACTATTGCTGCTGCTCCGGCCTCTGCCGCTGCATCTACAGTATCACGGAACGGGAAAAACGCGTCAGAAGCCAAAACACTGCCGCGAGCCTTCTCTCCTGCCTGCTCAATGGCAATGCGGGCAGCACCTACGCGGTTCATTTGCCCGGCACCAATACCAATGGTCTGACCGTTCTTAACTAACACAATGGCATTGGATTTAACATGCTTGACTACTTTCATGCCAAAAAGCATATCTGCCACTTGTTGTGCCGTTGGCTGTGCTGCAGTTACTATCTTCCAGTCTTCTGCAGTAATGGGGCTTTGATCTAAGGTTTGAACAAGTAAACCTCCTGACACTTTTTTTACATCAATATCTGCGCGCTTTTCAGGCAGCTCTGCCTGCAAAAGACGAATATCTTTTTTACAGGTCAATACAGCTAATGCTTCTTCTTCATAATCCGGAGCGATAATAACCTCTAAAAATATCTCGCTCATCTTTTGCGCTGTATGTAAATCAACCTTACGGTTTAGAGCCACAATGCCGCCAAAGATAGAAACGGGGTCAGCTTCATAAGCCCGCTGGTAAGCTGTAAATAAATCTGCAGCCACAGCTATCCCACAAGGGTTGGCATGTTTAACTGCTACAGCCGCCGGTCCAGTGAACTCCTGCACCATTTCCCAGGCGGCATTTAAATCATTGAGGTTGTTAAAAGAGAGCGCTTTGCCGTGCAGCTGGCAGGCACTGGCAACAGTACCGGCACCTGCCTGTGGTTCACGGTAAAAGGCTGCTTTTTGACTGGGGTTTTCCCCGTAGCGCAGATCCTGGACTTTAGTAAAGGGCAGGACCATAGTGGGCGCAAAGCGCGGCATACCGCTTTCTTGCTGATAAAGCCACTGTGAAATCATGGCATCATATTCAGCAGTGTGGCTAAAAGCCTCTACTGCCAACCGGTAGCGGGTAGATTCACTTATTTCACCATTTGCCTGCATTTCCGCAATGACTGACTCGTAACGTGCCGGATTAACTACCACTGTAACATGTTTATAATTCTTGGCTGCTGAACGCACCATGGTAGGTCCGCCAATATCGATATTTTCAATGGCCAAATCTAAGGTGACATCTTTTTGGGCGACAGTTGCGGCAAAAGGATATAAATTTACAGCCACTAAATCGATAGGGGAAATTTTATGTTCCAGCATTTGCTGCCTATGACTTACTAAATCACGCCGGGCTAAAATGCCGCCGTGCACTAAGGGATGAAGTGTTTTCACCCGACCATCTAAAATCTCCGGAAAACCTGTAATTTCCGCCACGCTTTGCACCGGCACACCCGCTTCTGCCAGCATTTTTTGTGTGCCGCCGGTGGAGATAATGGTAAACCCCTGTTTTACTAAACCTTGGGCAAAGTCAACAATTCCCGTCTTATCAGAGACACTTAAAAGTGCCAGTTTAGTTGTCATCAATCAGACACCTTCTTCCTTCCAGCTTTATTTTACCCTGCACCCAGAGAGCTATAGCTTGCGGGTACAAGCGATGCTCCAGCACATGAATTCTTTGCTGCAGGCTTTCCACTGTGTCATGATCATAAACAGGCAGGCTTTCCTGCAATATAATGGGACCAGTATCCATGCCTTCGTCAACAAAATGTACTGTACAACCGGTAACTTTAACTCCGTACGCCAAGGCATCAGCCACACCACAGGCTCCAGGGAAAGCCGGCAGTAATGAGGGGTGAATATTCATGATGCGGTTAGGAAATGCCGCTACAAATAATGGGGCCAGCAGGCGCATAAAACCGGCTAAAACTACTAAATCAATCTGCATGTCCTGTAAATATGTAACTATAGCCTGATCGTAATCCTCTCTGGAGGTAAACTCAGCAGGCAGGAAAGTTTTCGTAGCTATATTCTTTTGTTGCGCACGCTTTAAAGCATAAGCATCTTTTTTATCACTGACTACTAGCTTAACTTCAGCTCCCTTAATCTTCCCCTGCTCCATTGCATCAATGATGGCCTGCAGATTACTGCCATTACCTGATGCTAAAACAGCTATTTTTTTCATCCTTACTCCTCTCCCAAAGAGGTTATTTTATTTGCACACCATTACCTTTAACTACTTCGCCCAAACAGACAGGCACTTCCCCAGCCTCCTGCAATAGCGCAACAGCCGCAGCCTTATCTTCCGGCGACACAATTAAAACATAACCAATACCCATGTTAAAAGTGCGGAACATTTCCTCTTCCGGCACTTGTCCCACTTCCTTTATTAAAGTAAATACAGCAGGAAGTTCCCAGCAATTTTTATCAATGGTTACGCCCAAACCGTTTGGCAGACAGCGCGGAATGTTTTCCAGCAAGCCGCCGCCTGTAATATGTGCCATGCCGCGGACGTTAATATGCTGCAAAAGAGTTAGAATTGCAGGCACATAAATCTTTGTCGGCGTTAATAATTCTTCACCTAGTGTTTTGCCAAACTCAGGACGATACATCTCCAGCTCCCAGCCTGTTTTCTCCAGCAGCACTTTTCGTGCCAGTGAAAAGCCGTTACTGTGCAATCCGGAAGATGTAAGCCCAATCACTATGTCTCCCTGCTTGATTTTACTGCCGTCAACGAGCAGTCTTCGCTCCACTACTCCGACAGCGAAGCCGGCTAAATCATATTCACCTTCTGCATAAAACCCCGGCATTTCTGCTGTTTCTCCGCCAATAAGTGCACATCCGGCCAACCGGCAGCCTGCAGCCACACCGCCCACAATTTCAGCCACCTTCTCCGGCTGCAATTTGCCAACTGCCAAATAATCGAGGAAAAACAGAGGTTCGGCACCCTGCACCACAATATCGTTAACACACATAGCTACTGCATCTTGTCCCACAGTATCATGTTTATCAAGCATAAAAGCAAGCTTTAATTTTGTACCAACACCGTCGGCTCCTGAAACTAAAATAGGTTCCTTATAACCAGTCTTTAGGGCAAATAAACCACCAAAGCCGCCAATATCAGTCAACACTTCCGGACGCAGAGTGGAACGCACATGTTTGCGCATTAATCTTACTGCTTCATTACCTGCTTCTATATCTACGCCTGCCTCTTTATAAGTGTACGCCACGCCAGACCCCCCTATCGTTCCTTGTCCAAAGCATAATTGTCCGGAGCAATGGGATAACGGCCGCTAAAACAGGCCGTGCAAAAGCCATCCTTCGGTAAATTAATGCACTCCAGCAATCCCTCTTCGCTGAGAAAACCCAGATAATCAGCATCAATGGTTTTTCTGATTTCTTCAACACTCATACGGGCTGCAATTAGCTCGCTTTGTGAAGATGTATTAATACCATAATAACACGGCGCAGTAACAGGTGGAGAAGTAATTAACACATGCACTTCCTTAGCACCGGCATGACGTAACATTTTGACAATCCGTACCGAGGTGGTACCGCGGATAATAGAATCATCCACTATCACTACACGTTTCCCCTCCACAATCTGCCGCACCGCATTTAATTTGAGCTGTACACCCAAAGCACGGATTTCAGCTGTAGGTTGAATAAAAGTTCTCCCGATATAGCGGTTTTTAATAAAACCCATTTCATAAGGCAGCCCCAATTGTTCGGCTACCCCGGAAGCAGCTGAGAGTGATGAATCTGGTACACCCGTCACTACATCAGCTTCTACCGGATGTTCCTGTGCCAAACGCCTGCCGAGGCGTTTCCGTACTAGGTGGACGTTCCGCCCATGAAGATTACTATCGGGCCTGGCAAAATAAATGTACTCAAACGCACATAAAGCTTGACGCATTGTTGGGGCAAAGCGTTCAGAATGCAGGCCGTTTTCGTCGATGATTATTAATTCGCCGGGTTCTATGTCACGCACAAATTCTGCGCCTACTGTATCAAACGCGCATGTTTCTGAGCTGAGCACATATCCATTCGCCATTTTCCCAAGTGATAAAGGACGGATGCCATAAGGATCACGTATACCCACCAATTTTTCCGGTGTCATGATGATGTAGGTGTAAGCACCGCGCAGATAGGGCAGTGATTTTTTAATTGCCTGGACAATTTCAGTTTCACCGGAGCGGGCAATCAGATGCGCAATTATTTCACTATCAGTAGTAGCCTGAAAAATAGACCCTTTGCTCTCTAATTGCGAACGCAGCTGGCGGCTGTTAATTAAATTACCGTTATGTGCAATAGCCAAATGACCGTTACGATAGCGCACCAGCAGCGGCTGCGCATTTATCAGTAACTCCGAGGTATCCGTGGCATAGCGTACATGCCCCACTGCCATATTACCCTGCAGCTGTTTAAACTTATCCGTATCCTGGAATACTTCTGCAACTAAGCCTACTCCCTTTTCACATTTAATGCTTTTGCCGTCTGAAACGGCAATACCGGCACTTTCCTGGCCGCGATGCTGCAGAGCATACAAGGCGTAGTAAGTTAACTGCGCCACATCTCTGCCCGGTGCATAAATGCCAAAGACACCGCATTCTTCATGTAATTTGTCTGCCTCAACTCCGCCTACTTCATAGCGCATGGAATAGCCTCCTGCCATGCTTTTTTCAGTTGAGAAAGGGGAAGTTTGATCTGTGCTGCACCATCCACAGTTACTTGTAGGTTAGTGCCGCCTGTTTGTCCTATTTTGTAAGCAGGAACTAAATTTTGTGCCGCCAGTTCCAGGAAAAGGCTTAATTTATCAGGTGCCACACTAACAAGAACTCTTGACTGAGTCTCGCCAAAAAGCAGACTGTCAAGACGTAAGCCTTGCGTTGATAAGGAAATTGCTGCACCAATCTCATTAGTAAAACAGCACTCGGCCAAGGCAACTGCTAAGCCGCCCTCAGATAAATCGTGGGCAGATTTAACTAAGCCTTGTTTTATAGCTGCTAAAACCACTTTATGCAGCGCCTTTTCCTTCTCTAAATCTAAAGCCGGTGGCTGCCCCTGTACTTTTTGATGAATATTTGCCAAATATTCACTGCCCCCCAGTTCATCATAGGTATCACCCAGGAGAACCACTACATCGCCTGCAGCCTTAAAAGCCGGGGTGCAGTGCTGCTGTACATCTTCCAGCAAACCCACCATGCCCACCACAGGTGTGGGGTAAATTGCCTCACCATTAGTTTCGTTATAAAAAGATACATTACCACCCGTAACAGGCGTGTTAAAGGCAGAGCAAGCTTCACTCATACCGCACACAGCCTGACGGAATTGCCAGAAAATCTCCGGCTTTTCCGGATTACCAAAATTTAAGCAATTCGTAATAGCTAACGGTTCACCACCGCTGCAAACCACATTGCGTGCTGCTTCCGCCACGGCTATTTTACCGCCGGTATAAGGATCTAGGTAAACATAACGGGCGTTGCAATCAGTAGATAAAGCTATACCTTTTTTAGTACCGCGAATACGTATGATAGCTGCATCGGCACCGGGCAAAACTACTGTAGAGGTCCGCACCATATAGTCATACTGCTGCCAAACCCATTCCTTACTGGCAATATTGGGAGACGCCAAAAGTTTCAGCAATACTTGGTTGGCATCTTGCACGTCAGGCAGTGATTGTAAATCCAAGGCAGCAGTTGTTTTTAAATACGCCGGTTCCTGATAGGCAGGGCAGTAAACAGGGGAATCTTCTGCTAAACTACGGGCCGGCACTTCTGCTACTACTTTCCCGTCCTGGCGAATACGCAAGATACCATCGTCCGTAACATGTCCAATGGTTGTAGAAATAAGACCCCAGCGTTTAAAAGTATCATGTACCTTTTTTTCTTTTTCAGGCGTTACCACCAATAACATTCTTTCCTGCGATTCAGAAATCATTATTTCATATGGAGTCATTCCTTCTTCCCGGCAGGGAACAAGGTCTAGTTCAATTTCCATTCCGGAGCCGCCACGGCTGGCCATTTCCGAAGTAGCGCAGGTCAAGCCCGCTCCACCCAAGTCCTGTATACCAACTATATCGTCATTATTAATCAATTCCAGGCAGGCTTCCAACAGCAATTTTTCCGTAAAAGGGTCACCTACTTGTACTTCCGGGGATTTTTCTTCCGAAGCTTCGCTTAATTCTTCTGAGGCAAAAGTCACACCGTGCATGCCATCCCGTCCGGTTCGGGCACCTACTAAAATTACCGGGTTGCCTTTTCCCGTTGCCCTGCCCAGTTTAATTTTTTCTACTTCCAACAAACCTACACACATGGCGTTAACAAGTGGGTTGCCCTGATAACTTGAATCAAAATAAACTTCGCCTGCCACAGTGGGAACACCAATACTATTGCCGTAACCGGCAATTCCTGACACTACACCGTCAAAAATATAGCGGACATGAGCATCATCTAATGTGCCAAAGCGCAATGAATTAAGTGAAGCAATGGGGCGTGCTCCCATGGTAAAAATATCGCGGATTATTCCACCTACTCCGGTAGCGGCACCTTGATATGGTTCAATGGCCGAAGGGTGATTATGAGACTCGATTTTAAAGCAAACCGCCAAGCCATCACCAATATCAACAATACCGGCATTTTCTCCAGGCCCCTGCAGTACCCTGTCACCCTTGGTAGGAAATGTGCGCAAAACATCCTTAGAATTTTTATAGGAACAATGCTCAGACCACATCACACTAAACATACCCAATTCCACATAATTGGGTTCGCGCCCGAGTATTTCTATAATCATTTGATATTCTTCATCTTTTAATCCCATGCTGCGCCAATCTTCCGGCCTCATAAACGGCTTCCCTCCCAATGTTTTAGTATTGAATCAAAAATCATTTTGCCGTCCTCAGAACCAAGGATAGCCTCACCTGCCCGCTCCGGATGGGGCATCATGCCCAACACATTCTTGTTTTCATTACAAACACCGGCTATATTAAAAACGGAGCCATTGGGATTAGCTGCAGCAGTAACTTCAGCCTGTTCTGTAGCATAGCGGAAAATTATCTGCCCTTTTACTTCCAAGCGGTGCAAAGTGTCTTTATCCACATAATAATTACCTTCACCATGGGCAATGGGGATTTTAAGTAAACGGCCGCGCTCAATCGCCTTGGTAAAAGGTGTAAAATAATTTTCTACTTTTAAATAAGTAAACTGGCAGCGAAATTGTAAAGCTGTGTTGCGGTAGAGTGCCCCCGGCAGCAGCCCGGCTTCCACCAATATCTGAAAACCATTACCGATACCAATTACCAAACCTCCACGCAGGGCAAAATCTTTAACTGCTTTCATCACCGGTGAAAAGCTGGCAATAGCGCCAGAGCGCAAATAATCGCCATAGCTGGAACCTCCCGGCAGGATTATACATTCATAACCGGCAACACTTTCCTCCTGATGCCAGATATAATCCACCGGTTGTGCCAATACATCCTTAACAAAATGGTAGGCATCCAAATCACAGTTTGAGCCGGGAAAAACAACTACTCCAAACTTCATGGTTAAACCTCCACCAAGGTAAAAGTATAATCTTCAATCACAGAATTAGTTAATAAACGCTCACACATCTCCTGCACTTGTTTGTTGGCAGCATCAAGGTCATTTTCTGCCAGTGTCACTTCCAGATACTTACCAACACGCACTTTTTCCACATTATTGTAGCCAAGCGCACCCAAAGCTTTTTCCACTGCTTGTCCCTGTGGATCTAAAACACTTTGTTTAAGTAAAACTTTAATTTGTGCTTTTAACACTTTGTTTCCCTCCCGTAAACCCGGTAATATTTTCCGAAGCAAGTCAATCCTTTTATTCTGCTGCCAGATATTCTTTCCAACCCAGTTTGGCAAGGCGCCCCGCTTTAGCTTCCACCTGCTGGCGCATTTTTTCTTTATATTCACTCATTCGCGCTTGTAATGACTCATCTGCCGTACCCAAAATCTGTACAGCTAAAAGCCCGGCATTTTTGGCACCGTTAATTGCTACTGTGGCCACAGGAATACCGGCAGGCATTTGCACCATAGAATACAAAGAATCTGCACCGCCTAAAGTTTTTGTTAAAATTGGAACGCCTATTACCGGTAAGGTAGTAAAGGCAGCCACCACGCCGGCTAAATGAGCTGCTCCCCCTGCTCCGGCAATTATCACACGCATGCCGCGTGCAGCAGCTGTCCGGGCAAACTCCTCCACCAGTGCCGGCGTACGATGTGCAGACATGATTGTTAATTCATAGGCTACCCCAAATTCCTCCAGAACATCTGCTGCTGCCCCCATCACCGGCAGATCGGAATCACTACCCATAATAATCCCTACTAAAGGTGCCTCAGGCATTGCCTTACCTCCCTTAACGACTCTGTTAAACTTAGTTTACCATAAACTAACATTTATAATGACTAAATATTTGCACTGAAAGGTACAGGGGCCGTAGATTTACGACCCCTGTCTGTTGTCCTAAAGGATAAAATATGCCAGTGAAATAGCAAAGAGAATGTAACTAAACCAGTGTACCTCTTTGGCACGGCCGGCAGCAATTTTTACCAGCGGGTAAGCAATAAAACCAGCCGAAATTCCAGAAGCAATGGAGTAGCTAAAAGGCATGACAGCTATCGCTAAAAAGGCAGGAAAAGCTTCTGTGAAATCATCAAAATCAATATCAGTTACAGCACCCATCATTAAAACACCGACAATTATCAACGCCGGTGCCGTAGCTGCACCTGGTACCAGTAAAGCCAATGGAGTAAAGAAAAGGGCTAACAAGAAGAGAACACCCGTAGTCACAGCAGTTAAACCGGTTTTGCCGCCTTCAGAAATACCGGCTGAAGATTCCACATAAGTGGTAACAGTGCTTGTCCCGAGGACTGCACCTAACATGGTACCGATAGCATCAACAATCATGGCGCCTTTAATCTGGGGCAGCCGTCCGTCTTTATCCAGAAAACCTGCCCGCGCACTGGTACCCATTAAAGTGCCCAAAGTATCAAACATATCCACAAATACCAAGGAGAATATAACCATAAAGCCTAGTTTTAGTGCACCAGGGAAATCCAGTTTAAAAAGAATGGGAGATAAACTGGCCGGCGCACCAACTAAGTCGCCCAAAGACTGTGGAACTCGAGTGACACCATTAAACATCCCAAGCACTGTTGTAATAATAATACCAATCAGCATGGCGCCTTTTACTTTTCGAGCCATTAAAAGGGCGGTAATTACTAAGCCGGCCAAAGCAACAACAGCGTTTGGTTCTTTTATATTACCCAAAGCAACAATAGTGGCGGGATCACCAACAATAATACCGGCATTAACTAAACCAATCAGAGCAATAAAAAGACCAATACCGGCGGCAACGGCGCGCTTCAGGCTGGTAGGAATTGCTTTATCAATTTGATCAATAATACCTAATACTCCGCAGAGGAAAAAGACTATACCGGAAATTAAAACGGCGCCCAAAGCAGCCTCCCAACCATATTGAGGAGCCACAGTAAAGGCAAAAAATGCATTAAGCCCCATGCCGGAAGCCAAGGCAAAAGGCAAATTGGTAACAAGCCCCATTAAAATAGTGGTAAGACCGGCTGAAACGATGGTAGCAGTAACTAACGCCCCTTTATCCATACCGGTAGTACTAAGCATATCTGGATTAACAAAAATAATATAGGCCATAGTCATAAAAGTAGTAATACCAGCTACAATTTCAGTTTTTACATTAGTGTTATGTTCTTTCAGTTTAAAGAAATTTTCCACCTCAAGAACCTCCTTAGTTACTTTCATTTAGTATTTACTTAACAGAAATAAATATGGGAGACCAATTACCGACATCCCTCAC
>JAAZJT010000165.1 GCA_012800215.1 Bacillota bacterium
ACGAATTGCTTCAGGCACTTCGCCTGCTTTACCCATACCGGCGCCGACATGGCCTTTGCCATCGCCAACAACAACCAGTGCGGAGAAGCTAAAACGGCGACCACCCTTTACAACTTTGGCAACGCGGTTTATTTGCACGACTTGTTCAGTCAATTCTACTTTATTGGGGTCAAATTTCTCCACGCTTACGTTTCCCTCCTTCACGTTAAAATTCCAGGCCAGCTTCGCGAGCGCCTTCGGCTAACTCTTTGACTCGACCGTGGTAGAGGTAACCGCCTCTATCGAACACTACTTTGTTAATGCCCTTTTCTGAGGCTTTTTGTGCAATCAGCATACCCACCTTGCGGGCTGCTTCTTTATTTCCGCAAGCGCTCTTGCCCTCACGAATGGATGGTTCAAGGCTTGAAGCAGCTACCAACGTGACTCCATTCACGTCATCAATAATTTGCGCATAGATATGCTTCAGGCTGCGAAAAACATTCAGACGTGGAAGAGCACTTGTTCCCTGCAACTTTTTACGAACGCGCAAATGTCTGCGTTTCCGTTGTTGATTTCTATCCTGGCGCGTAAACATTTATTTCCCTCCCTTACTTACCAGTCTTACCAACTTTGCGGCGAACCCGCTCGGTATCGTACTTAATACCTTTGCCCTTATACGGTTCAGGCTTACGGACGGCACGAATATTAGCAGCCAGATTGCCCACTGCTTGTTTGTCAATACCTTTCACCACAATCTTCGTTGGTGCAGGAACTTCCAGCTGAATGCCCGCTGGTGGAATAATATTGACCGGATGGGAGTAACCAATGGAAAGCACCACATTATCACCCTGTTTTGTTGCTCTATAACCAACGCCCACCAGTTCAAGTGTTTTTGTATAACCTTTTGTTACACCTTCCACCATATTCGCAAGCAAAGTACGCGTTAAGCCGTGGAGGGAGCGTTCTGTTTTTTCATCACTGTTGCGGGTAACAATAATTTGATTGTCTTCAATTGTTATATTCATCTCCTGGGGTAAAGCTTTTTGCAATTGCCCCAAGGGTCCTTTTACCGTAACTACATTATTTTCGTTCGTAACTTCAACGCCTGCTGGTAGTTGAATTGGTTTACGTCCGATACGGCTCATTTCATATCCCTCCTTTACCAGATGTAACAGAGGACTTCTCCGCCAATACCAGCCTTACGGGCTGTCTTATCAGTCATAATCCCCTGTGAGGTGGAAATGATGGCGATACCGAGGCCGCCCAAAACTTTGGGCAGTTCATCTTTCTGCGCATAAACGCGCAAGCCGGGCTTACTGATCCGTTTTAAACCGGTCAGCACCTTCTCACGGTTCGGGCCATATTTCAAGAAAATCTTAATGGTTCCCTGCTTATTATCTTTTTTATACTCAAATTCTTTTATGAAACCTTCATTTTTCAGTATCTCCGCAATTGCTAATTTCATTTTGGAAGCAGGTACTTCCACTGTATCATGTTTCGCCATATTAGCATTACGCAGTCTTGTTAACATGTCGGCAATAGGGTCCGTCATGGTCATTGCAATCGAACCTCCTTTCTCTCCAATCCCCTACCAGCTGGCCTTTTTTACGCCGGGGATTTTCCCTTCATGGGCGAGCTTACGGAAACAAAGGCGGCACATACCGAACTTGCGCAGGTACGCGCGGGGACGGCCGCACAGTTTGCAGCGGTTGTAGCCTTGCACCTTAAACTTCGGGGTTCTGTTTGCCTTAGCAATCATTGATTTTTTGGCCACTATTTCCCCTCCTTTTTGTGTTGTTGTTTACGCGGTACGAAATGGCATGCCCATCTCGCGTAATAACTCTCTCGCCTCTTCATCAGTCTTGGCAGTGGTAACGATAATTACATCCATGCCGCGAACTTTTTCCACCTGATCATAACTTATTTCAGGAAAAATTAACTGTTCACGCAGCCCCAGGGAGTAATTACCACGGCCGTCAAAGGACTTTGGAGACACACCGCGAAAATCACGCACACGGGGGAGCGCTACATTCAGTAGTTTGTCAAGGAACTCATACATTCTGTCGCCACGGAGAGTAACTTTACAGCCTATACTCATACCTTCGCGGATTTTAAAGCTGGCCACAGATTTACGCGCTTTGGTTACTACTGGGCGCTGCCCTGCAATTAATGATAAATCTTTAACTGCAGCATCTAGTGCTTTAGGATTATCTTTGGCCTCACCAACGCCCATGTTGATAACCACTTTCTCCAAACGAGGAGCCTCAAGAGCGTTTTTATATTGGAAACGTGCCATTAAAGCTGGCCGTACTTCTTTTAAATATTTTTCTTTTAAGCGGGCCATACACTGCTACCTCCTTTCCAGCTACTTGTCGAGAAGCTCCCCGCATTTTTTGCAGGCACGAACCCAGGCAACCTTATCGTTCGCCTTTTTAATGGGGGCTTTTTTGATCCGTGTTGCTTCTTTGCATTTTGGGCAAATAACCATTACTTTACTACTATAGATGGGAGCCTCTTTTTCATGAATACCTGCTTGGATGTGCTGGGTTGCACGAGCATGTTTTTTGATAAGATTTACTCCTTCAACTACAACTTTCCCTGCGGCGGGCAGTGCAGTAAGCACTTTTCCCTTCTTACCCTTATCCTTACCGGATAAGATAAGAACCTGATCTCCTTTTTTTACATGGAGCTTAGCCACTTTAATGTTGCACCTCCTTCTAAATCACTTCCGGTGCCAGCGACACAATTTTCATAAAATCTTTTTCCCGTAATTCCCGGGCTACCGGTCCGAAGATCCGGGTACCACGTGGGTTCTTCTGATCATTAATCAAGACGGCTGCATTTTCGTCAAATTTGATATATGAACCATCATTGCGTCGTAAACCCCGGGAAGAACGGACGATGACTGCTTTGACGACGTCGCCTTTTTTGACAACTCCGCCGGGCGTTGCTTCTTTAACAGAAGCCACGATAATATCACCAATGTTACCAAAATTCCGGGAAGACCCACCAAGGACCTTAATGCACATAATCTTTTTAGCCCCGGAATTATCAGCAACCGTTAGATACGTTTGGGCCTGAATCATCGTCAAACCTCCTTCTTGCTAGATGTCAGTAATCAGATGTCGGATGTCGGAATGGCTACTCTGTTTGATTTCCACAAATCTGACCTCTGACCTCCGACTTCCAGCTTACAACTTTGTCTTTTCTATAATCTCAACCAGACGCCATCTTTTATCTCTGCTGAGGGGTCTTGTTTCCATGATTTTTACTTTATCACCAATGCTGCACTCATTATTGGGATCATGCACTTTATATTTATCGGTTATGCGGACAATTTTACCATAAAGCGGGTGGCGGGTTGTTCTTTCTACACTGACAACCGCCGTTTTATCCATTTTGTCGCTCACAACCCAACCTATGCGAGTTTTGCGATTACCGCGTTCCAAGAGCATTGCCTCCTTTCGGATACAGTTGCTTCCGGCCAAAAGCGACGCTTTTGTCAGGATTTAAGTTCACGTTCACGTTGAACGGTTTTAATTCTTGCGATATTTTTCCGTACTTCACGAATACGCATGGGGTTTTCTAACTGCCTAGTAGCCATTTGAAAGCGCAAGTTAAATAATTCTTCCTTCAGCTCAGCCAGTTTACCGGCCAACTCCACATCACTATATTCTCTCAACTCTTTAGCTTTCATGGCTCTCACCACCTGTCTCTATCCGCTTAACGAATTTTGTTTTAATCGGCAACTTATGTGCTGCCAGACGCATAGCTTCTCGGGCTACTTCTTCATTAACGCCTGCTAATTCAAAAAGAATGCGTCCAGGCTTAACGACAGCCACCCAATGCTCGGGAGAACCTTTACCACTACCCATACGAGTTTCAGCCGGCTTAGCCGTCACTGGTTTATCGGGGAAGATCTGAATCCAGACTTTACCGCCCCTTTTGATATAACGGGTCATGGCAATACGTGCAGCTTCTATCTGCTGGTTAGTAATCCAAGCTGGCTCCAGCGCCTGCAGGCCATATTCACCAAAAGTAATTTGATTGCCTGCATGTGCCTTACCTTTCATCCGACCTCTATGCTGCCTACGATACTTAACTCTTTTTGGTATCAGCATGCGGGTTCCCTCCTCCCGTATTTCTCTGCTTGGTCGGGAGAACCTCCCCTTTATAAATCCAGACTTTTACGCCGATGCGACCATAAGTGGTGTGAGCTTCTACAAAACCGTAATCAATATCTGCGCGTAATGTCTGCAAGGGCACAGTTCCCTCATGTTGCGATTCTGTACGTGCTATCTCTGCACCGCCTAGGCGGCCACTGACCATTACTTTAATACCCTTAGCTCCGGCCTTCATGGTGCGGAAAATTGCCTGTTTCATAGCCCGGCGAAAAGCAACACGCTTAACCAGTTGATTGGCAATACTTTCTGCCACCAGTGTTGCATCCAACTCCGGAGTTTTAATCTCAACAATATTTATATGAACTTGCTTATCCGTCAGTTTTTCCAGCTTCTTACGTAATTCTTCAACCCCTGAGCCACCTTTACCGATAACAATACCAGGCTTTGCCGTGTGCACTGTAATACGAACCCGGTTTGCCGCCCGTTCTATTTCAATGCGGGAAACGCCGGCATTGCTAAGGTGTTTGGCAAGGGCCTCGCGGATTTTCATATCCTCGAGCAGCTGATCTGTATAGTTTCTATCGGCATACCATTTGGCTTCCCAGTCCTTAATGACGCCAATGCGGAAACCGATAGGGCTTACCTTTTGACCCACGGACTTTATCCCTCCCTCTTCTCTTTGAGAATGATGGTAATATGACTGGTGGGTTTGCGAATACGACTGGCCATACCGCGGGCACGGGCACGATAACGCTTTAGTACCGGTCCCTGGTCAATAAAAGCTTTTGCCACATATAAATTATCCCGATTCATAGCATAATTATTTTCTGCATTGGCCATGGCGGAATATAAAACTTTATAAATTGGCTCAGCCGGCCGATTGGGAAGCACCTTTAAAATTGCCTGCGCTTCCTGAACACTCTTGCCGCGAATCTGGTCCACAACGAGGCGGGCCTTCCGCGGTGACATTCTGACATATTTCGCTGTAGCTTTTGCTTCCACGGCTATCCCTCCTTATTTCAGCGCTGTGGATCGTTCAGTATGGCCGCTGTGTCCACGGAATGTCCGTGTCGGTGCAAACTCGCCTAGTTTATGACCAACCATATCTTCAGTAATATATACCGGTACATGCTTCCTTCCATCATGAACCGCCAGTGTGTGGCCTACCATTTCGGGAAAGATAGTGGAACGGCGAGACCAGGTTTTAATAACTTTCTTTTCGTTTTTTTCATTCATCTGCTTGATTTTTGCAAGCAGTTTCTCTTCAACATAAGGACCTTTTTTCAGAGACCTGGACAAGTCTTGGCGACCTCCTTCCTGAACAATCTATTTTGTTTTCCGACGTCTAACAATAAATTGATCAGACTTTTTATTTTTCTTACGGGTTTTATAACCCAAAGTAGGTTTACCCCAAGGGGTAACAGGGCTCTTACGCCCGATGGGCGATTTACCTTCACCGCCACCATGCGGGTGATCTACCGGGTTCATAACCACACCGCGCACTGCTGGGCGCTTACCAAGCCAACGTGAGCGTCCTGCTTTACCAATGGTAATGTTTTCATGCTCCAAGTTGCCAACCTGACCGATTGTTGCTTTGCACTCCTGTGAAATCAAACGCACCTCACCAGAAGGCAGACGTACTTGAGCATATTTGCCTTCCTTTGCCATCAGCTGTGCAGCGGCGCCTGCGGAACGTACCAATTGGCCGCCTTTGCCAATTTTAAGTTCTATGTTATGAATCAGTGTACCAACGGGAATATCTTTTAAGGGCAAGGCATTACCGGGCTTAATATCAGCACCGGGGCCTGAAAGCAGCTTGGTACCTACAGTAACACCCACAGGAGCTAAGATATATCTTTTTTCCCCATCTGCATAATGAAGCAGAGCGATATTGGCTGAACGGTTGGGATCATATTCAATTGTTGCTACAGTGGCAGGTACACCATCTTTATTACGTTTAAAATCAATAATCCGGTACTTACGTTTATGTCCACCGCCGTGGTGACGTACAGTAATGCGACCTTGAGCATTGCGGCCCGCCTTTTTTTTCAGGGGTGCCAATAATGATTTTTCTGGTTTAGAAGTCGTAATTTCTTCAAACGTCCTGACGGTCATAAAACGGCGTCCCGGAGAGGTGGGAACGAATTTTTTTACTGCCATCTTTTTCTCCCTCCTTCCTGGGTTATAGACCTTCAAAGATCTCGATGGGCTTGCTGTCTTCTGTAAGTGTCACAATTGCTTTTTTCCAGTTGGGGCGGCGGCCGGAATGAACACCCATCCGCTTTACTTTTCCCCTAACGCGAATTGTGTTAACATCTTTTACTTTTACCTTAAATAGTTCCTCAACAGCTCTTTTAACATCAATTTTATTAGCTTGCGGGGCGATTTTAAAAGCATATTTCAGCTCTCCCATCAAGTCTGTTGATTTCTCAGAAATTAAAGGTTTAATAATAATATCTCTTGCGTCACGCATTATGCAAGCACCTCCTCTATCTGGGACACAGCATCCTGCGTGAGTACCAGATTGTCGGTGTTTAAGATATCGTATACATTGAGCTGACCAGCATGAGTTGTTTTTACTCCCGGTATATTACGGGCAGATTTATAAACATTCTCTTGCGGGCTATCAAGCACAATTAAAACTTTGCGGCCCGTCTGCAGTTTATTTAAAACTTCGACCATGGCTTTTGTTTTAGGGACATCCATCGTTAACGAATCTAGTACAATAATGGAGCCTGCGTTAACTTTTGCCGTCAGGGCAGATTTTAAAGCCAGCCTTCTTAGCTTCTTAGGCATCTTTTGCTTATAATTACGGCGCCCATCAGGACCAAAGGTTATTCCACCGCCTCTCCAAATGGGAGAACGAATGGAACCATGCCGTGCGCGTCCAGTACCTTTTTGACGCCACGGTTTACGTCCGCCACCACTAACTTCCGTTCGTGTTTTTGTTTTTGCAGTAGCCAAGCGTTGGTTTGCTAAATATGCCAGAACGGCTTGGTGCATAGCGGCTTCGTTTACTGTTACAGCAAAAATAGCATCAGGTAGTTCAATTTCCCCGATTTGCTCCCCTTGCTGATTATATAAAGCTACTTTCGGCATCACAAATCCTCCCTTCTTGAGTGGAGGTCAGAATAACAGCATTAATTTATCCGCCACCATTTACTCCGACCTCTTTTTCCAGTTCTAGCGTTTGGCTTTTACTGCATTTTTTATGGTAACCAAGCCGCCCCTGGGTCCAGGCACAGCACCTTTGACTAGTATAAGGTTACGCTCAGCATCAACCTTAACAACTTTCAGGTTCTGTACAGTCACTTTATCGCCACCCATACGGCCGGGCAATGTTTGCCCTTTAAAAACACGTGACGCACCTACAGCACCCAGGGAACCGGGTCCACGATGATAGTGGGAACCGTGGGTCATGGGGCCACGCCCTTGCCTGAAACGCTTAATAGTTCCGGCAAAACCTTTGCCTTTGGAGATGGCTGTCACATCAACCTGCTCACCTTCAGCAAACACATCTGCTTTAATTTCCTGGCCCACTTCATAACCGCTAACATCAGCTAACCGAAACTCACGCACATATTTTTTAACAGGTACACCGGCTTTCTGAAAATGACCAGCTTGCGGTTTTTTAATATGACTTTCTTTTACACTGCCAAAACCCATCTGGATTGCGTTATATCCGTCATTTTCGGCATTTTTCTTTTGTATTACATGACAGGGGCCTGCTTCAATCACCGTGACCGGAATTACTTGGCCTTCTGACGTAAAGATTTGTGACATGCCGAGTTTTTTACCTAAAATTGCTTTTTTCACTATTTGCACCTCCTTAAAAAATGGTTTTCCTTTGTTTACAGTTTGATTTCAATGTCAACACCGGCTGGTAAATCTAGCCTCATCAAGGCATCAATGGTTTTGGGTGTCGGTTCTAAAATATCGATTAGCCGTTTGTGTGTCCGCATTTCAAACTGCTCACGGGAATCCTTATATTTATGGGGTGCCCGAATAACAGTATAAATACTTTTTTCTGTCGGCAATGGAATGGGACCAGACACGGCTGCACCGGTCCTTTTGGCCGTTTCCACAATTTTGCCAGAAGATTGATCCAGTATTTGGTGATCAAACGCTTTTAAACGGATACGAATCTTTTGTCTTGCCATCATTTCCCCTCCTTCATTCGCCTGATTGTCAGACTACTCCACAAAAATTACCGGGCAAGCCCGCAACCTTTTGTTTCATCGTTAGCCTGGGCTGTTCAGCTGGTCTGAACAGCCCAGAAACAACATAAGCTTTAATATAAACTTAGTATTTGATTACTCAATAATACTAGTAACAACACCGGCGCCCACTGTACGGCCACCTTCGCGAATAGCAAAGCGTAAACCTTCTTCAATGGCAATGGGGGTAATTAATTCAATCCTCATTTGAATGTTGTCACCAGGCATTACCATTTCCACACCTTCCGGCAGGGTGATGACACCTGTTACGTCAGTTGTGCGCAGATAGA
>JAAZJT010000166.1 GCA_012800215.1 Bacillota bacterium
TAAGCAAAGCATAGACGCTGAGATTCAGGATAAACTTTTTGAGGAAGCGCTGGCTCAGCTGGAGGATACACAATGGCAAAATTAAAGGATAGTTATGCTGATGCCCTTTTTGAAGTTTCAGAAGAAAACGGTACTTTGGAAAGGGATTTAGAACAGGCAATTTTGGTCAGAGATACGCTTAAAAGCTCTGATGTGCAAGCCTTTCTTCTGCATCAGTATGTTCCTGATTCAGCTAAACGCCAACTTTTCCATAAGGCTTTTTCAGAGAAGATCGCCTGGCATCTGATGGGGTTTCTGTATCTTATGGTGCGAAATAAACGTGAGTCGTTGATTATGCCTACATTAACGGAATATATTGACCGCATAAATAGGCGCTTTGGCAAAATAGAGGCAAAAGTTGTTTCAGCCAAAGCACTTACAGAAGAGCAAATCGAGTCTATCCGCATCGCTTTAGCAAAGAAAATTGATATGCAGAATATGCAGGTGGAGATTAAAGCTGCAGTTGATCCAGATGTGATAGGTGGATTTTATGTGCTCATAGATGGACGTATCTTTGACCGTACGCTGAGGTCAGATTTAAATAATATGAAAGAACGCTTACGCTTAAAGAGAGAGGAAGTTGTGAATGATAATTAATCCTGATGAGATAAGCAAAATAATAAAACAACAGATTGAGTCTTACTCATCAGAACGGGAATTTTCTGAGGTCGGTACTGTCATACAGGTTGGAGACGGAATTGCGCGCATTCATGGTTTATACAGTGCCATGAGCGGCGAACTGCTGGAATTTGCTAATGGGACCTATGGTATGGCGCTAAATCTGGATGAAGACAGTATAGGTGCTGTTATTATGGGTTCTGACGCAGGTATCAAAGAAGGTGACCCTGTTAAGCTGACGGGTAGAATGACCGAAGTCCCGGTGGGTGATGGCCTGCTGGGTCGTGTTGTTAATGCGTTGGGGGAACCGATTGATGGTAGGGGGGCTATTGCGGCAGATGCTTACCGTAAAATAGAGAGTCCAGCTCCCAGCGTAATTATGCGCCGTTCAGTGAATCAACCGCTGCAAACCGGCATCAAGGCCATTGACGCACTGGTGCCCATTGGAAAAGGCCAGAGGGAATTGATTATAGGTGACCGTGAAACAGGGAAGACTGCTATTGCTATTGATACAATCATTAACCAGAAAGGCAAAGATGTCTATTGTGTCTATGTAGCTATTGGACAAAAGGCATCAACAATGGCTCGTATAATCAAAGTGCTAAACGAAACCGGTGCTATGGATTACACTACAGTGGTTATAGCTACAGCCAGTGATTCTGCACCATTGCAGTACATTGCTCCATATGCCGGCTGTGCTATCGGTGAAGAATGGATGTATAGGGGCAAGGATGTTCTAGTGGTCTACGACGATCTATCTAAGCATGCAGTGGCATACCGAGCCATTAGTTTGCTTCTACGCCGCCCACCTGGTCGTGAAGCTTTTCCGGGCGATATCTTCTACCTGCACTCAAGACTATTAGAGCGTGCAGCGTGCATGAGCGAAGAATACGGTGGTGGCACCTTGACTGCTCTGCCTATTGTGGAGACACAAGAAGGTGATATCTCTGCCTATATTCCTACAAATATTATTTCTATTACAGACGGGCAGATTTATCTGGAATCTGACCTTTTTAACCATGGAGTTCGCCCGGCGATTAACCCCGGTTTTTCTGTTTCACGTGTGGGGGGCTCTGCTCAGATTCCTGCTATGAAGGAATTAGCCGGTCCTCTCCGTATAGAGTTTGCACAGTATAAAGAATTAGCTACTTTCTCACAGTTTAGTTCTGATCTTACTCAGGATACCTTGGAGCGACTGAATCATGGCGAGCGCATTATGGAAGTCCTCAAACAACCACAGTATAAACCTATGTCAGTTGAAGATCAGGTTTTAATTCTCTATGCTTTAAACAACAGGCATATGAAAGATATAAACGTTGGTCGTATACTGAAGTTCGAGAAGGACTTTATTAAGTATGTCGATAAACATGCTGCCCATATTAAAGAAGAAATCAGGGAAAGTGGCAGGATTTCGAAAAAACTCGAGGAAGATATTGACGCAGTAATTGACGAGGTGAAAGAAAAGTATAACTACGGCTAAAAGGGAGGTGCCCCAATGTGACTTCGATGAGAGATATTAAGCAAAGAATAGCCAATGTTAGCTCAACGGAACAAATTATTAAAGCTATGGATATGATCGCCTCCACGAAGCTGCATAAGGCAAGGGCACAGTTGAAAGGTGTGCGTCCCATTTACCGTAAGCTAAAATGTATTGTAGAAGAGCTAGGTAGCCGGGAAGGAGCCGAAACACACGTATTTTATCAGGAACGGCAAGTGAGGAATTCTTTATATATTATACTGACTAGTGATCGCGGCTTCTCAGGTGGCTATAATGTAAATATTATAGCAAAGGCCTTGGAGCACATGGACCAGGGGAAAAATGAAAAGATACTCGTAGTGGGTTCTAAGGGATGCGAGTATTTTAAAAAAAGAGAGAAAAATATTATTCGTAAAATCACCGATGTGGCAGATGCACAGATGTATTATGGTACTGAAAGCATTGCAAAATGGGTGGCAACCCTTTATTTATCCGGTGAAGTGGAAGAAGTTTTTATTGCCTATACACATTTTGAAAACGTCCTAAGCTATGTGCCTTATGTAGAGAAATTGCTCCCTGTGCCAATTGTCGCCATAGATATGGCAGATAACAGTGATAGAAAATATGAACCGGATATACACACATTTATTGACAACATGATTCCATTATATTTACACATGAACCTATTCAGAGCATTTTCGGAATCACACACCAGTGAACAAGCTGCGCGCATGGTCAGCATGGATGCAGCCGGAAAGAATGCTGAGGAAATGATTGAGGAATTAACCCGTATGTATAACCGCAAACGCCAGACAGCTATCACACAAGAACTCAGTGAAATTGTAGGCAGCGCAAATATTTTGCATAAAGGTGGAATAGATGAAAGTTAAAAATAAAGGTAAAATTATACAGATTATAGGCGCAGTTATTGATATTCGCTTTGAGGGCGAATTGCCTTCTCTATATAATGCTATTGAAGTACAGTTTGGTAAGGAAACAATAGTTTTAGAGGTTATGCAGCATCTTGGAGATCATACTGTGCGCTGTATTTCCATGCATCCCACAGACGGCTTGAAGCGAGGCATGGAAGCCGTAGATACAGGTGCTCCAATAACAGTCCCCGTAGGTGAAGAAGTTCTGGGACGTATGGTTAATGTTCTAGGCAATCCTATCGATAACAGACCGGAAATAATAAGCAAAGAGCACTGGCCCATACACAGGGACCCTCCTAAACTTACTGAACAGGTTGCTCAGCCGGAAATACTGGAAACCGGCATCAAAGCCATTGATCTACTGTGCCCTTTCTCTAAAGGTGGGAAAATTGGCTTGTTCGGCGGTGCCGGAGTAGGAAAGACAGTCCTTATCATGGAGCTCATCAACAGTATCGCTAAAGAACATGGTGGATATTCTGTCTTCGTTGGAGTAGGTGAGCGTACCCGTGAGGGGAACGACCTTTATTATGATATGCTGAATTCAGGTGTTATCGATAATACGGCACTTGTCTTTGGTCAAATGAATGAGCCTCCGGGAGTGAGAATGAGGGTTGGTCTCACAGGGCTGACTATGGCCGAGTATTTCCGTGATGAAAAGCAACAAGATGTCTTGCTCTTTATTGACAACATTTTCCGTTTTGTACAGGCGGGTTCAGAAGTATCGGCTTTGTTAGGACGTACACCGAGTGCGGTGGGATACCAGCCGACTTTGGCAACGGAGATTGGTTTGTTGCAGGAGCGCATTACATCGACTCATTCTGGTTCTATCACTTCTGTGCAGGCAATCTATGTGCCTGCAGACGATTTTACGGACCCGTCGACGGCAACCACATTTGCTCATTTGGATGCAGTGACGGTTTTGTCAAGAGCCATTGTTGAGCAGGGTATTTATCCCGCTGTCGACCCACTGAGTTCGTCTTCACGTATTTTAGAAGCAAATATTGTAGGAGCAGAGCATTATCGTGTTTCGCAGGCTGTGCGGAGTATACTGCAGCGTTATAAGGACCTTCAGGATATTGTAGCGATTTTGGGTATGGACGAATTGTCTGAGGATGACAAGCTCATCGTTAACAGAGCCAGAAAGATTCAGCGGTTTTTGTCGCAACCTTTCTATGTCGCCGAGAAATTTACATCTATTCCGGGCCGCTATGTTTCTATTGATGAAACGATCCGTGGTTTTAGGGAAATTGTCGAAGGGGTTCACGATGATATACCGGAAGGCTATTTCCTCAATGTGGGATCCATCGATGAGGTCGTGGAAAAATATAAGAACGCATAAGGGGTTAATATGGCGAATCATCAGACCAATTCAGTGAATGAGAATGATAATAAAATAAACCTTACCATAACCACACCACGTGGGGTTAAATTCGTCGAAAAGGCAGATATGCTTATCATGCGCTGTATCGACGGAGACTTGGGTATACTTCCCGGTCATGAGCCAGTTTCGGCAGTGTTGGGCGATGGAATCTTACGTATTTTTAATAATGGTGTTGAGAAGAAGCTTGCTGTATTCGGCGGTATAGTTGAGATAGAAGATAAAACAGTGAATCTTCTGAGCACCATAGCCCAGCGCCCAGAGGAAATTGATTTGGAGCGTGCCGAAAGAGATCGCCAGGAAGCTGAAGCTGCTATTTTAGAAGAATCAGAAGAACATCAAACCAGAAGATTACAAGTTCTACTGCATCGCTCTTTGGTACGTATCGAAGTCAGTACCCATCTGGAAGAAGCCGAATATACAAAGGACACTGATGAAGGGGAAAATGATTAATTAATACTACTACACATGCATAGCCCTTTTAGGTTTAATAAGAAACTTGCTAGCCCGTCTAAAGACGGGCTTAAATATTTGGCAAAAGTATTGACGTATTACTTAAGTTAAATATAATATAATTAAGTATCTACTTAATTCCCTAGGGGGGTGAATACCATACCCGAACTAATTGGCATCTTAAAATCTCTGTCTGATGAAACTAGATATAATTTGGTGAAGCTTCTTTTAAGATATGACTATTGCGTCGGTGCATTGGCAAATAAATTAGGTATATCTGAATCTGCGGTTTCACAGCATCTTAAAATTCTGCGCAATGCTGGGCTTGTAAAAGGCGAGAAAAGAGGCTATTTTGCTCATTACTATGTTGATCGCGGGGTACTAAAAGAAGCCGCAAAAGAACTTAGCGAATTGGCAGATTTAGTAGAAACTAACGCAGAATGCCATAAATCCATTTCAGGTAATCATTCTTGCTGTAGAATGGAAGGAGATCTAGCCCAAGATTAAAAAAAGGAAACCTTTTTGGTGTTACCTGTTTCTTTTTTGAATTTTAGGAGGTCGGTGCTTTGTATATAATCAATGTCAAGGACCTAAGTAAAAGTTTCGGGGATTTTAAAGCGGTGAAAGAAATCAGTTTCTCTGTTAAAAAAGGAGAAATTTTTGGTTTTTTAGGTCCCAACGGAGCTGGAAAGACCACAACCATTAATATGCTTACAGGACTTGCTTTACCCACATCTGGAGCAATTACCATCGCCGGGCTGGACGGAATCAAAAATATTAAAAAGGTACAGCAGATTATTGGGATTGTGCCCGATGAAAGCAATCTATATGATGAGATGAGCGGATATGATAATCTGGTCTTCTGCGCTTCTCTTTACGGAATGGAAAAAGCAAGACGTGAAAAAAGAGCGCTGGAACTGTTGAAGCAGTTTTCTCTAGACGATACTGGCAACAGACCATTTAAAACATATTCCAAGGGCATGAAACGAAAGCTGACTATTGCTGCCGGAATTATTCATGACCCAGAAATTCTTTTCTTAGATGAACCAACTACCGGGATCGATGTCGAAAGTGCCCGGCAAATTAGAAAGCTGATTAAAGAGCTCAATGCAAAAGGGACTACAATTTTTTTGACTACTCATTACATTGAAGATGCTGAGAGGCTTTGCCACCGTATTGGTTTTATTGTCAGCGGAAAAGTAGTTAAAATCAGCAGTGTATATGATTTAATGAATGAAGCACAACAGGAAAACATCATGGAGTTTACCATTGATCAGAACGGGGAAGATCTTGAATCTGCTCTTTTACATCAATTTCCTCATGTTGCCATTAAACAACTATCCCCTTACAGTATCAAAATCAGTTCTGTTGAAAAAATTGAGTTGATGCCTTTTATGCGCTTTTTTGAAGAACAAGGAGCCATTGTTAGCGAGGCAAAAATTTTGCGTCCTTCTTTGGAGGAGGTTTTTGTCAAGATCACAGGTATAGAAATCAATAGGCTGAAAGAAGAAAAGGAGGGGAAAAAGAGATGAGGACAAGTCTTGCTTTTTGGAGTATCCTGAGAAAAGATATGAAAAACTACTATCTTAAGCCGCCGAATATCAGCTGGGGCATTATTTTCCCTATTTCCTGGACTTTAATGTTCTTTATGCGATCTGCTACGCCGGTAGATCTTCGCGATATACTCCCGGGTGTGATGGCTTTATCTGTATTGTTTGGTACCACATCTATGCTCGCTGTTACCATTACTTTTGAGAGAAGAAGCCGTTCCTTTGAGCGACTACTGCTAGCACCCATCAGTTTAAACATGTTGATGCTGGCTAAAACTACCGGTGCAATTGTATTTGGTATTGTAAATGCATTTATTCCCGTTATATTCGCTTTTTTTCTGACAGATTTGTCTGGCATTAATTGGTTTTTTACAATCATTGGCGTTTTTCTGATTGCGGTTACGTCAACTTTCCTGGGGCTTTTTATAGCAGTATCGGCAAATGAAGTGTTCGAAGCCCAAACATTTTCAAACTTTTTTCGCTTCCCCATGATGTTTCTTTGTGGTTTGTTTATGCCAATGGAAAAACTGCCGGTTTTTGTGAGGCCCTTCTCTTACATTCTGCCGTTAACTTATGGAGTAGATATACTCAAGTTTTCTATTACCAATACCGGGAATTTTAAGATATGGATCAGTCTCATCGTTCTTCTGGGTTACAGCGTTAGCTTGTTTTTGGTCAGTATGTACAATATCAGGAAAAAATGGATTTATTAAAAAGAAAGATAAAACTAAAAAAATTTTTCAAAAATAACAAGTCGAATCCAGCGAAAAATGGATGAAAGTGCCGCATTTGGGCTATCATGCAGCGACATTTTATAGTAATTTATTTAAATTTAAAACAGTTTTTTGCTGCTATAAAAGGAATATGTATTTGTTTTTGTTATTTGTGGCTATCTTGCAAAATGCGGATAGGGAATAAATAAACAAAGGTCTTTGAGGTTAGCAAATGTCCTTAAAGACCTTTGTTTTCTGCTTTTTTCAGCATCTAAATTAAATGCTCTGGCAGGTACTTAACAAAGGCCAATTGCTGTTAATTGCGAGAAAAAAGTTATTCAGGATAGTAATATTTTAATGGTTTAATACATGTCATAAATCAGGGAATACTGTTACAATTATTGGAAATTTGCTGGAAGGAACTGACAGATAAGGCGAAGAACCTAATGATTTAAAAGCAGGGTTAGCCTGTAAACTATCATTTGGGGGTGGTCTTATTGGACGGGATGTGTGGGAAAAAAAGATGGATATTACTGCTGGTTTGTGTATTGCTATTTAGTCTCAGTGGAATAGCATATGCAGAAAATCTTGAGATTATCGGTAATCCTTTAAAACTTCGTGCTGAGAACGAAGGTACAATTAGTGCATTTCGTTTTGAAGTTGATCATTGGCAGCATCAGTATTACAGTGAAGATTGGTGGGGCTCGGTTTTAGTCTTAGATGCTGGCAGCGAATCGCCTCGCTTCTTCAACAGTTACAGCGACGGACGATTTAATCGAGCAACTGTTTTTGTACCTGTTTCTCACGAAAAACCAGATGACTGGACAATTCGTACAGTTTATAACGCAGGGGATACAGGGGTACAAATCACACAAACTATTTCGTATACCAACGGTAATTCTTATTACCGGAAAAGTTGGGAAATAAAAAACAACAGCAATGAACGAACCTATAATAATGTACGCTTCCTTCATGGTGGAGATGCATATTTTGCCGGAGATGATTATTCCGAAGGACACTGGGATCCAGGTCTTAGGATGGTTTATCTCACTAATGAAAATATGGGAAAAACCGGCATTATGGGTTTCTATGGTGCCTCCTCCACACCGGCAGATCATTATTTTGAAGGATACTATAGTGACGTACTTGGCAACATGGCGGCAGGGCAACTGCCTGACACTGTGAATTCCAACTATGTAGATTCCGGTTATGCTCTACAATGGAACCGCAACAGTCTGGCACCCGGGGAAACATGGAGCATTGTCAGCTACGAGAAATGGACAGAAGCAGGTTTTGTACAGGTGCTGGCACCATCCAACGGTGAAGGCGAACCAGGCGAAACGGTTCGTTATGTATTTACTGTTGCCAATGAACAGAGTGAAGAAGCTACATATAACCTTAAAGCTGTTTCTGCATCCGGTTGGGATGTTCAGCTTGCCAATACCGCCTTGACTATCGCAGCAGGTGAGTCGGCCACAGCGATTGTGGAGGTAACTGTACCTCGGGATGCTGTGGTAGGTGCAGAGGATACATTGACCCTAACAGCAACGGATGCAAATGATGAAAATATTTATAATTCCGATAGTGTTTCTACAAAAGTAATACCTTTAAAAACCGGTTCTTTAACGGTAATAATTGAGCCGGCTGAAGCTGTTGCGGCCGGGGCTCAGTGGAGGCGGACTGGAACAACAACCTGGTTTGATAGCGGGGCTGTGGAAGAAAACATTACTACGGGGAGTTACACCATAGAATTTAAAGACGTTGATAACTTTGTAAAGCCTGCAGATCTTCAGGTTAACATTGCTCAAGGCGAAAATACGGCAACGGCAACATATAACAGCGCTGTGGTGCCTGTCAGTGGGATTAGCCTCAATAAAACCCAGATCACACTGACATTGGAGGGTGAGCCTGTCACCCTAGTGGCTACCGTGTCCCCTGCCAACGCTACGAATAAAAATATCAGCTGGATCTCAAGTGATGAGTCTGTTGTTAAAGTTGATGCGTCTGGGAAGATTACCCCATTGGCGGCAGGGACTGCAACGATAACTGTTCAGACTATAGATGGGGGCTTTGTAGCTACCTGTAAAGTTGATGTGATTTCTACTCCGGAACTACCAAAAACGGACGGGGAGATGGCAGCGAGCGCTTGGGGTGCAGTCATATTGTTAACCGGCCTGATAATAAGAAGGAAAAAAGATCAATAATAAAGATAATTGACGCTGTGAAATGATCTGTTTTTTCTACAGTACAAAAACAGCCGCAAGCCCTTAATATGGCTTGCGGCTGTTTTGACAACAAGAAGCGTTGACGCGGCAGATAAAAGTTGTTACACTGTTATTAATGATCCACGCATTCTTTTTCGGATGCCTGACCCTCCCTTGTAGAGGGTTATTTTTTGTTGTTCCTGGTTATGTGGAGCCAAATTTGATACGCTATAGGATGGAGCGATACGTCAAATAGATGCCAAAGCGGGCATATTTATAGAGGGAGTGTTAATGTGTCTAAAGTTGCAGATCTGATTGAAGAAGTTGTTTACGATAAAGAATTTTTTCATAAAATGCTGAAAATATCTCTGCCGATTATGATGCAAAATTTTATTTCTTCTTTTTTAAATATGATTGATACGGTGATGGTAGGTAAATTAGGGGAAACAGAGATAGCGGCAGTTGGGATCGCTAACCAATATTTCTTTTTTTTCAACATGTTTTTGATTGGTTTATGTGCGGGCTGTGGTGTATTTATAGCGCAATTTTGGGGCAAGGGCGACATAAAAAATATAAAACGGATCATGGGAGTAGGCCTGATATCCGCCATTGTTGTATCTCTAATATTTATGTTTTTAGGCCTTTACTATCCCGGTAAAGTGATTGCTCTTTTTAACAATGATCAGCTGGTGATTGATTTAGGTATCAGATATTTAAAAATAGTAATAGTCAGTTATATATTTACAGGTATCACTTTTGTATATAATTTTTCACTAAGGTCCATTGGTAAAACTACTTTGCCAATGGTAGTTAGTGTGGTAGCTCTGCTCTGTAATGCTTTTTTAAATTATGTGCTTATTTTTGGCAAATTCGGTGCGCCTGCCATGGGAGTTGAAGGTGCCGCTCATGCTACCGTTATAGCCAGGGTAGTTGAAACAATACTTTTAGTGGCAATAGTTTATCTTACTAAGGAGGTACTGGCTGCTTCTATTAGAGAACTGGCAGACATTAATTTTGAGTTTGTTAAAAAATCTTATCGAACAATCTTTCCGGTTATCTTAAACGATATATGTTGGGGGTTGGCCAGCCTGGTTTATGTAGCTGTATATGGCAGGATGGGTACCCAGGCTGTGGCAGCTATTCAAATTTGTAATACTATTAATAGTCTATTTATGGTTGTTACTTTTGGTATGTCCAGTGCTGCAGCAGTTATGGTGGGGCATAACATAGGGGCAGGAAAGGAATGTATAGCAAGAGATTATGCTAAGAGGTTTACTATCCTAGCCGTGCTGATGGGTATTGCCTTGGGGGTACTGCTGGCGTTGACTTCTCCATTGATCCTTAATATTTTTAATGTTTCTCCTGCAGTGCGGAGCAGTTCTCAAGTTATTTTGTATATTGTATCCATCTTATTTTTTGCAAGGGTTTTAGGCATTACGTTAATTGTGGGGATTTTACGCGGAGGAGGAGATGCCAAGCAGGCTTTTCTCATAGAAGGATTTACAATGTGGTTTATCGGAGTGCCGTTAACTATCGTGGGTGCTTTTGTATTTAAATTCCCTGTACACCTTGTATATGCTCTAGCCATGGTTGAGGA
>JAAZJT010000167.1 GCA_012800215.1 Bacillota bacterium
CGTTTAAAAATTATTGATCTATCAATGAGAGCACGTCAGCCAATGCTGAATGAAGATGGTACCATTGCATTGGTATTCAATGGCAGAATCTATAACTATTTATCTTTGCGCACGGAATTAGAACAAAAGGGTCATGTCTTTTGCAGTGACAGTGATTGTGAAGTAGTGCTGCATTTATATGAAGAAGAAGGGGAAGCATGCGTTTCTAAACTACGCGGGATGTTTGCTTTCTGCCTGTATGATCAGAAAAAGGAGCAGCTATTTGGTGCGCGTGACCGATTTGGTATCAAGCCCCTTTACTATACTGAAACGGATAATTATTTTGCTTTGGCTTCAGAAGCAAAAGCTTTAACAAAATTACCTGCTTTTACGGTACGCCTGAATGAAAAAGCAATCCCGCATTATCTTACTTTTCAATATGTCCCTGAGCCGGAAACAATGTTTTCCGGTATATACAAAATTCCTCCTGCTCACACTTTTACCTGGCGCAAGGGAGCTTTAAAGCTGACGCGTTACTGGCAGGTTGCTTTTTCACCGCAATCACGTCCTTTGGAAGAGTTTCTGGAAGGTACAAGGGAAGTATTACGAGAGGCTGTGCGTTTACATACACAGGCAGATGTGCCATGGGGTGCATTTTTATCAGGAGGTATTGATTCTACGGTTATAGTGGGACTTTTGCGGGAATTGGGGCCCGTTTCCACTTTTAGTGTGGGGTATGAAGAAGAAGGATATAGTGAACTGTCTGAGGCTTCAGAAACGGCACGCTACCTCGGTACTGACCATGAAGAATACATAATTGGTCATGATGAGTACTGGCGCAATTTGCCTAAGCTGGTATGGCATTTTGATGACCCGGTAGCTGATCCGGCAGCTATTTCGCTATATTATGTGGCACGAATGGCAAGACAAAAAATTAAAGTTACCCTTTCCGGTGAAGGTGCCGATGAGGTTTTTGGCGGCTATGGTATTTATAAAGAGCCGGCAGCCTTGCAGCCTGCTGCAAGTTTACCACAGCCTCTGTTGAGAACAGTGTATAAATTATGGCCGCGAATTTTACCGGGTAAAAATTATTTGCGCCGGGCGGCGACGTCCTTGGAAAAACGTTTTTTTGGTAATGCCTTTATTTTTAGTGAAAGTGAAAAAAGAAAACTGCTAAAACAAAAAAATTTTACTCCTGCCACGAAAGTAACTGCACCTTATTACAGGCAAGCGGCTGCTTATGATGAAGTAACTAAAATGCAGTACTTGGATTTGCATACTTGGATGGTGGGCGATATCTTAGTAAAGGCAGATAAAATGTCTATGGCTAATGGTTTAGAGCTGCGCGTGCCATTTTTGGACCATCATGTTTTTGAGTATGCCGCTACCATTCCTACGCCTTATAAAATAAAGGGTGGCCTCACCAAGTATGTGCTGCGTCAGGCATTTAAAGATCTGGTCCCCCCTGCCGCAGTGCAAAGACCGAAACGCGGTTTTCCTGTACCTACCCGGGTCTGGCTGCGCGGCCCCCTGGCTAAAGAGGTGGGAGAATTACTGAACAATCCAGAGTTGGGGAGATACTTTAATCGTTCCTATATCCGCACACTTTTAGCCGACCATCGTGACGGCAGGGCAGATAACAGCCGTAAACTCTGGGTATTAATCATTTTTGCTTTATGGTTACAGCAGTTTATGGGCAAAAAGTGATAAGAATATTTTTACTTTGTTTTGTTCGGGCGCTATGGATAAAGCGCCTATTTTTATTACTACAAAAAGTTCACTATTTAGTCACAAACTGTTCACTTTTATATAAGAGTTGGGTGGTATACTTCATGGTAGTTACAGGCAGAAAGGAGGCTGGAAAGTTGCTAAATCAGGTTGCTGTCAGAGGCTTGAGTAAAGCATATCGACGGCGTATATTGTTTAAAGATATTTCACTTATCATTCCTGACCGTTCTGTTTTTGTGTTGTTAGGCCCAAATGGTGCCGGCAAAACAACTTTTTTGCGCATCATCTGCGGTTTAATTCCGGCCACTTCTGGACAAATAGAGATAATTATTAATGGACAAGTACTCTCGCCGCGGGAAAAGCGTACTCAAATAGGTCTGGTATCCCCGGATTTAGCACTTTATGGAGAACTTTCTGCTGTGGAAAATCTAGAGTTTTTTGCTGAAGTCAGGGGGATTCCTTTTTCTTTGGCACGGGCACGTGAATTGCTGCACTTTGTTGGTTTGCAGGGACGAGAGCATGATTTGCTTGATACATATTCCTCGGGGATGAAACAGCGTATGAAATATGCCTGTGCGCTTCTACACCAGCCGCACATTTTAATCCTGGACGAACCCACCACCAATCTGGATGAAAGTGGTGTTGCCCTGGTAGACAAAATTATTAAGCAGCAGAAGCAGCAGGGAATAGTTATCATTGCCACCAATGAACCGCGGGAGGTAGCATATGGAGATCAGACTTTTACCCTGGCTTAGACAGAGCTTAGCGGTGCTGCGCAAAGATTTGCGTATTGAATTTCGCACCCGTTATGCTTATAGTGCACTAATTATGTTTGCCATAACCACCTTGGTTACTGTTAGTTTTTCTGTGGGTGGTTTTGTCCTGGATGCTGATATTACCGCTGCATTATTATGGATTATTCTCTTTTTTTCAGCCATGGCCGGGTTGGCGCGAACTTTTGTACATGAAGAAGAAACGGGAACTGTAACGGCTTTAAAAATGGCAGCGCAGCCTGAGCCGGTCTTGATTGGCAAGTATCTATTTAATCTTACACTGTTATTTAGTCTGGCTGTGCTGATAGTGCCGCTTTTCTTGGTTATGTTAAATCAAACAGTACTGCTGCCGGGGGCATTAATTGCGGTGATACTGCTGGGCTGTCTTGGCCTGGCAGGCGCCAGTACAATTCTTGCAGCCATTGTTGCTAAGGCAGGTGCTAAAAGCTCACTAATGACGGTGTTAGCTTTTCCTGTTTTGCTTCCTCTATTATTTGCCGCCATTAGTGCTACGAGGGTAGCTTTTGCGGGAGGTTTACCGCAAGCAATTGCTGCTGACTTATTAATGTTGTTTTTCTATGACGGGATAGTTGTCGTGGCTTCTCTGTTGTTGTTTGAATATGTGTGGAATGAGTAGTAAGCAATATGTAAAAGTAGGTGAAAAAGTGCTGGGACCGCTTATTTTAGGTATTTGGATGTCAGGGGTAATTATTGCTTCCTTTTTGTATATGCCGGCGACTCAAGGACTTGGGGAAATGGGGCGTATAATAGTATATCATGTGCCTGCTGCCTGGATTGCTGTACTGGCATATTTAATGGCGATGATAAACTCAGTGGGTTACCTGCGCCGTGGACAACTGCACCTGGATCGCCAAGCACAGGTAAATGCAGAATTAGGCACTGTATTTTGCTTGTTGGCCACCGTGACAGGTGCTATCTGGAGTCGTGGGGCCTGGGGCCAGTATTGGAACTGGGACCCGAGGCAAACATCTATTGCTGTCTTATTAATGATTTATGCCGCATATTTTGTGCTGCGCAGTGCCATTGATGATCCGGATAGGAGAGCACGTTTGTCGGCAGTTTACGCTATTCTAGCTTTTTTTACCGTGCCATTTTTAGTGTTCATAGTACCTCGTATTTATTTCTCCCTGCATCCGGATCTAATTAATCTTGCTGACCGTTCATTTGATATGGACAGCCGTATGTTAGTAGTTTTCCTGGCTTCACTGGCCGGTTTCACAGGTCTTTACGTCTGGCTGTATAATTTACAGATTAGGCTGGAAAATTTAGCTTATCGCCTGGAAATGAAAAGGGGTGAGTAAAATGGCTAAAGGTCTGTATTTTGTCCTAGCGGTAACTCTAATTACCTGGATAGGGTTGTTTTTATATGTGTTGCGTGTTGACTTAAAAATCAAGGAGGCAGAACGCCGTGAAGAGATATGATAAAATTATTTTGTTACTGCTGCTGGTAGTTTTTGCTGTTGGAATTTTTCTCACGGCCCGCAATGCTCTAAGTACTTATGTTACATTTGCTGATGCCCAAGCAACCAGCCGAGCTGTACAAGTTAAAGGGGTTGCTATTGAGGGAACTGTGGAAGAACTGGGACCAGAAAAGTATGCTTTCGACATGAAAGATAACAATGACGAAATTGTACGTGTGGTTGCCAATGGTGAGGTTCCCGCTAATCTATTTGAAGCAGAAAGTGTAGTTGTAAAAGGTAAGTATCAGGACAGCGAATTTATCGCGCAGAATATTTTGGTTAAATGCCCGTCAAAATATGAGGCTGAGGAGCACCCGGAGGAAATTAATAAAGAGTAGTTTTAGGTAATTTAATGAAAAATCTATTTGGAGGGATTTTTTTGGCTCAGGAAACGCCGGGATTGCCCCAAGAAAAAAAAGAACAAAATATTATTAGTCAGCTTTTACGCTTTTTAAGTTCCATGCAGCTTGGTATTATTTTAATTTTGCTTTTGGCTTTTATTTCTATTTTTGCTACCTTGGGCGAGCAGGAAACAGCCGTGCAAAAGGTTTATCGCTCCTGGTGGTATCTTGGCATTATGGCTTTTACCGCTCTTAATTTGCTGCTTTGTACCTTACGGCGGTTTAGACCGATAATGCATTTAACTTTTCAGCCGCAAAAAAATAAAACAGCGTCTGCAATCTCTAAGCTTAAGGTTAAGCGCGTTTTAAACCTTCAAGCCAAAGATGAAGCTGCTGCGTTGGCTAAAGTAAAAGAAACTTTAGCCCAGAATGGTTTTAAAGTTAGTCAAGTAACCGGAACAGAGGGCAGCACTGTTTTTGCCGAACGTAGTGCCTGGGGTTATTTAGGTTCCCTTATTACACATGCCAGCCTATTGATTATTTTACTGGGTGCCATGTACGGTGCGCTGACTGGTTTTGAAGAAAAAAATGGCGGTATAGCAGGCGATAATTTTCAAGTAAAAAGCGGTGGTTTTGATGTGGCAATTACAGCAGTGCGTATGGAGCAAGAAAAGGATCCTACTGTACGCCCGCGTGTTTTCAGTGATGTTAGAATTACGAAAGATGGTAAAGAGATAGCAAAGGGTACAGTTTCTATTAACCAGCCACTGCGTTTTGCCGGAAATACCATCTATCATACATCTTTTCGCTATGTTTCTGACGTAACCATTACCAGCGTGCAAGACGGGGAGAAACATGAAGTACAGCTATGGGATCATGGTCAAGTTCGCCTCGATGATGAAGGGACAATCTTGCACTTGATGCAGTTTTTCCCCAACTTCACCATGAATGCAGATGGGATTCCCTATTCAAAAAACTATTTGCCTGAGCGTCCGGTCCTTGCCGGTTTGTTGATTGAAAACGGCCGTGCTGTAAGAAATGTCTTTTTACAGTTAAATAAACCCGAAGTGATTAAAACTGCTGAGGGGGAATTAGAACTTTTGCTTACAGGTTTTCAACATGCGGCTATTTATTCCATTACGCGTAATTTAGGTCGTCCCATCCTATTTAGCGGTGCAGTGCTATTAATTATTGGCCTTTATTTGAGTTTCTTTTTAAATCCGCGCCGTTTTTGGGTTAAATACGATCAGGAAAATGCAGCATTATTTATTGGCGGCCACAGCCCCCGGCATAAACTATTCTTAGAACAGGAGCTGGAACGGCTGGAAAGTGAAATTATGAGCAGAGAGGGAGAATAAGATGTCAGGTTATATCCCAGTGTCAGCGACAGCAATTTTTTGGGAAAATACTTTTTTTAACATTGCTTCGGCACTATATATTTTAGCTATGTTTTTTTACTTGACTCATCTTTTTGGTAGAAAACAATTGGGTAGTTTCGCTTCCATAGTGTTGCGGATTGCTTTCCTCGTGCATTCTGTCTTTCTAATTATGCGAACTATTAATTTGCAACGTGTACCCTTTGTTGGTCCATATGAATTTGGTAACATGTTTATTTGGGCAACTGCCCTAGTTTATTTGTGGACGGAATGGCGCTTAAAAGATAAATATTTTGCTGTAGGTGCTTTTCTGACTCCACTGATTACGCTTTATATAGTTTATCTGACTGTAGTGCCGCGGCTTATACCGGCAGTTCGAATTAGCCGCCTGCATCAGCAGCTCCGCCCCGTACTGCAGTCGCCATGGCTGAAAATACATGTAAGCGCTTCTATTTTTGGGTATGCAGGTTTTACACTGGCTTTTGCTGCTGCCATTATGTGGCTTGTAAAAAATAAAGCAGGAGAGCAAGGCGTATTGGCGCATACTTTGCCCCAGAAAAATATTTTAGAGGAGTATATGTACCGTGCTGCCGGTTTTGGCTTTCTCTTCCAAAGTATTATGATTATTACCGGTGCTATTTGGGCGGATACGTCGTGGGGAAGTTACTGGCGTTGGGATCCTAAAGAAATGTGGTCATTAATAACTTGGTTTGTTTATGCCGTTTATTTACATGCACGTTTTACACAAGGCTGGACTGGACTGCGCACTGTAGCTCTGGTGATGGTAGGCTGGGTGGCCATGCTGTTTACCTGGGTTGGCGTCGCTTGGTTGCTTACAGGCATTCACTCCTTCGGTTAAAATATATTAGAAATTGTGAACCTACTCTAAAATAAGCTAACAGGAAAATGGACTGTAGCGCAAATATTACTGCAGTCCATTTTATTTCTGTGTAAATATAAAAAAATAAGGATGTGCAGATGGTAAAATTTAGTTTGCTTAAGTAAATGACAATCTTGGCAAGGTCTAATTTTACAGATATAATGTTTGTAACAGATATAATTATTTATATATGTTTATAGAAAAAGCAGAGTGGTAAAATAGTTATACAGGAGGTGTGATAAAACTTGGAACAAATCGGGCTTGTAGTTGAAGTTAAAGACGATATGGCAATTGTAGCAGTGCAGCGTCACGATGTTTGTGCAAAATGCGGCGCTTGCGGTGTTGCTGTTTCCGGACGTGGTGAAACGCAGCTGAAAGCTCTAAATAAAGTAAATGCTACAGTTGGACAAACTGTGAAAGTAACCAGTGATACAGCTTATGTCCTCAAAGCTTCCTTTGTAGTCTATTTACTGCCAATTTTGGCTTTATTATTAGGAATATACGTAGGGCAGCAAGTGGAGGGAAATTTTGCTGCACTTAGAATGGACATTATTTTAGGGTTTGCTTTTTTGTTAGCTTCATATTTATTGGTGCGTAGTTATGATAGAAAAGCAGCCAAACAGAAAGTATTGGCTACGGTGGTGGAGATAATTCCTGAATCTTATTCTGGACCGGAGGATGAGAAATGTTAATATTAGGGATAGCGGGGAGCCCGCGGAGGAATGGCAATACGGAAATCTTGTTGGATGAAGCCCTGAGAGGTGCGCGTGAGGCTGGTGCAGAGGTAGAAAAAATAGTTTTAAGTGAGCTTACATATTCTCCATGCATTGCATGTGATAAGTGCGCAAAAACGGGGATCTGCGTTTTAAAGGATGACATGCAGGAAGTTTATGACAAAATAGTAGCAGCAGATGCTATGATTTTTGCTTCGCCCAATTATTTTTATAATGTTTCGGCTTGGGCTAAAGCAGCTATAGACCGCTCACAGGCACTATGGGCACGGAAGTATAAACTAAAAGACCCACTACTGCGTAAAAACAAAAAAGGCTTTTTTATCAGTGTGGCAGCAACCAAAGGTGTTCGCTTGTTCAAAGGCAGTATGTGGACAATGCAGTATTTTTTTGAAGCAGCCGGTTATAAATCAGCAGGGCGTTTGCTGGTGAGAGCAGTGGATGGTAAAGGCGAGATTTTAAAAGAACCTAAATATTTAGAAGCAGCTTTCAAACTTGGTCAGGAGGCTGCTGCTAAAGACGAGTAAACATGTCAAAACCCCAGCTAAGGCTGGGGTAATTTATTTTTTTTACTTTAAAGAAGCTTTAACTGTTTTTCCCGGTCAGCAATCCTATTGATTGACAGGAGTAGGATCCTGTGATAGAATCTTTGCAAACAAAATATATGCCTCACCATGGGTGAGGTAGAGGTGCGGTGAGCCATGAGTAATATCGGGGAGAAAGGGAATTTCTGTGAGCCGGTATGAAAGGGGGCGCCGCCGAAGTCCATGCTTCCCAAGCATGCGGCTGGGCCGTCAGTGAAGAACTGCCGGACTGTCACCGCAATTTTCCCTGATTTGCGGTGGAGAGCTATCTCACAAAGGGGTGTAGGTTGTTGATGCTGATGCTGCGACCGACAAGCAACCTGTCGGTTTTTTTGTACTTTTGAACTGCCAATATATGTTTGCCTTATTAACAAATTAACAAATAAGGCATTTAGCTGGAGAGGGGAGTTTTTATGTTTTTACCGGGTACGATGCAAATAAATGCCAAAGGGCATTTGGAGATCGGTGGATGTGACACTACGTTGTTAGTACAGGAATTTGGCACACCACTTTATGTTATGGATGAGGAATTAATACGTCATAATTGCCGTATTTATCGAGATATTTTTGCTCGCATCTATCCCCATAGCCAGGTTGCATATGCGGGCAAAGCTTTTTTAACTACAGCAATGTGCCGTTTATTGGCGGAGGAAGGCCTGGCTTTAGATGTAGTTTCAGGCGGTGAAATTTATACTGCTTTGTCCGCAGGTTTCCCGGCAGACAAAATGATTTACCATGGTAATAATAAAACACCGGCTGAAATTCAGCTAGCTCTGAACAGCGGCGTAGGTTGCTTTGTAGTTGACAGTATCTCCGAATTGGAGTTATTGGAAGAATTGGCTGCCGCTGCCGGGAAAAAAGCCAATATCTATTTTCGAATTAAACCAGGCATTGAGGCTCATACGCATCATTACATTCAAACGGGTCAGATAGACTCTAAGTTTGGTTTGGGGCTTGCCGACGGTCAGGCTTTAACTGCTGTTGAGAGGGCTTTAAAAATGCCACATATAGAACTAAAGGGGCTGCACTGCCATATTGGTTCACAGATTTTTGACTTGAAACCTTTTCAGTTGGCTGCTCGGGTAATGATGGACTTGATAAATGAGATTAAGGAGAAAACAGGTTTCTTAATTGAGGAGCTGGATCTTGGCGGAGGTTTGGGTATCCGTTACTTAAACAGTGATTTGCCTGCTTCTGTTACTGATTATTTAGAAAAAATTACAGCGGCGGTGAAAGAAAGGGCAGCTGCCCACAATTTGCCTTTGCCTAAGTTATTAGTGGAACCAGGCCGCTCGATAGTGGGGGAAGCCGGAACTACCCTTTACACAGTTGGAGCAATTAAAGAAGTACCCGGTGTGCGCAGCTATGTGGCAGTTGACGGTGGAATGATGGATAATTTGCGTACAGCCTTATATGAAGCAAAGTACGAGGCAATATTAGCGAATCGTGCCAACGCTCCTAAGGAGCAGGTTGTTTCCATCGCAGGCAAAGCCTGTGACTCAGGAGATATGTTAATTTGGTATATTGAGCTGCCGCGCTTGACCAGGGGGGATTTGCTGGCAGTACTTTCTACAGGAGCTTATCATTATTCTATGTCTAACAACTATAATCGTTTTACCAGGCCGGCTGTAGTTTTTGTGCAAAACGGGCAGGCGGATTTAGTGGTCAGACGGGAATCGTATGCCGACCTGATTCGTAATGATATCATCCCGGAACGTATGCGATAAAAAACATAAATGAAAGCGAAGAAGGTGTGGCAGGCAGGAAAAGCAGTGAATACTGTGGAAGTATACGCATTTAATATAATGTTAATTTATGCACAAATGTACTTAATATGGCAAAGATGATTTTCTATGACCTTTAGCAGGAATTATTTTCAATTTTACATGAGGGGGTAGTTGAAATGAAAAAGTATAATGTTGCTGTTGTTGGTGCTACAGGTATGGTCGGGCAAACCTTGGTACAGGTGCTGCAGGAACGTAATTTTCCTGTGGGAAACTTAAAGTTGCTGGCTTCAGCCCGTTCTGCAGGTACCAAGGTTGAAATGCTGGGGAAGGATTATTTAGTGGAGGAAGCAAATCCCGAAGCCTTTGAAGGTGTGGAAATAGCCTTCTTTAGTGCCGGGGGAGCCGTCAGCCAGGAGTTGGCTCCAGAGGCAGTACGGCGCGGTGC
>JAAZJT010000168.1 GCA_012800215.1 Bacillota bacterium
AAAACTTACGGTAGAATTAGAGTAGACCATCGGTTAAAACTCCTTTCTGGTTTGCTCATCACTTACCATTTTCGGAGTTGCCGATGGTTTTTCCTTTTTACTTTTGCGAACTTAATTGTACACTATCTACTTGGACTTTGGCAAAAATAAAAAAAGCGCATGTGAGCGCTTTTTTTTTGTAATATTATTAAACAACTCTTTGGATTTTGCCTGCTTTTAGGCAGCGGGTGCAGACGTTAACCCGACGAGGTGCGCCGTCTACCAATGCTTTAACTCTTTGTACATTGGCTTTCCATGTTCTTTTAGATTTAATATTAGAGTGACTGACTGCGTATCCTGTCTCGGTGCCCTTGCCGCAAACAACACACTTTCTGGCCAATTTTTACACCTCCTTGCCTATGAAGCAGTATGAAGGCTTTATCTTGAGCATAATAAAGCTTAAATTCACTTTTAACATGATAACATAGGTTAAAAGTGCTTGCAAGTAAATAATTCACAAAGCAGGAATTTTACTATAAGTTATGGAATAATCATTCGCAGGAAATAATCAATTTAGCAGAAGTACAAGTAGAAACATTTTTAGAATACCGCAATATAAATATGTGAGGTAATTTATATATTAGGAGGGAAATGAATGACTAATAAAATCCAAACTGAATTAGGTGATATAGTTATCTCTGAAGAGTTAATAGCTACTTTAGCTGGTGTGGCTGCAGTTGAATGCTATGGTTTGGTAGGCATGTCAGCTAGGGCTAAATTAAAGGATGGCATTGCTGAACTTTTGGGTAGAGATAATTTAAGCCGTGGAGTAGAAGTTAAGCAAGAAGAAGGGCAATTGTCTGTAGATCTGTACATTATTGTTTCTTACGGAACAAAGATACCGGAGGTTGCAACGAATGTACAAGAGAAGGTAAAATATACACTAGAAAGTCTGACTGGCTTGAATGTGACACAAGTTAATGTGCATGTCCAAGGGGTTAGGGTGGCAGACAAATAGGAGGCAGAGTTATGGAGCAGCTTGTTGGTTCTGATTTGAAATTAATGTTAGCGGCTGGTGCCCGCATGCTGGAGAATAATAAGGAAATGATTAATGCAATGAATACATTTCCTGTACCCGATGGCGACACTGGCACTAACATGTGTTTAACTATGCGCTCAGCGCTTAACGAAGTTAAAAAAGTAGAAGAAGATTCTGTTTCTGCAGTTGGCACAGCTTTATCTACAGGCTCACTTTTGGGAGCGCGCGGGAATTCAGGAGTAATTCTCTCGCAAATTTTTCGTGGTTTTGCTAAGGGACTAGAGGGCAAAAATACTGTTACACCGAGGGAATTTGCTCTTGCCTTGCAGAGCGGTGTCCATGCTGCTTACAAAGCAGTAATGAAACCGGTGGAAGGCACTATGCTAACTATTGCCCGCGAAAGTGCTAAAGAAGCTATGGCTTCGGCCGGCAGGGGCCGAAATTTTATTGATCTGCTGCGCGAAATGATACAGCATGCAGAAAAAGTATTGGAGAAAACACCGGATATGCTGCCGGTGCTAAAAGAAGCAGGTGTGGTAGACGCCGGTGGAAAAGGCCTAATTGAAATCTATAGAGGATTTTTACTTCAACTGCAAGGGGAAGAAATTCCTGAACTTGTAATGGCGGAAGAAGAGGTTAAACCGCTTCGCCCACAGGAAGTCTTTCAGACAGAAGATATTGTCTATGGTTACTGCACAGAGCTAATAGTGCAAGGTGACAATTTGCAGGCAGAAGAGATTCGTACTGAAATAAGTCATCTCGGTGATTCAGTGATCGTAGTGGGGGATGAAAATGTTGTAAAAATACACATTCATACAAATAATCCTGGGCAAATCCTGGAAAAGTGTATTAAACATGGTACCCTCCATAAGATTAAAGTAGATAATATGCGTGAACAGCATGAGCATCTGCTGGAAGAAAGTAAGTCGCCTGCTCCTGTAGCTGATGGCATGGCTGTGGTGGCCGTTGCTGCGGGTGAAGGCTTAGCCAAAATTTTTGAAAGTTTAGGCGTTAAAAAAGTAATCTATGGTGGCCAGACCATGAACCCCAGTACGGAGGATATTCTTCAAGCAGTTAAAGAAGTCCCGCAAAATGAAATTATTATTTTGCCTAATAATAAAAATATTGTTTTAGCTGCAAAACAAGTTAATGATTTAGTCGGCAAAGAAGTTCGCGTTGTGGAGACGCGTTCTATTCCTCAGGGTATAGCAGCAATGCTTGCCTTTAGTGATGAAGAAAAATTAAATGATAATGTTACTGTTATGGAGCGGGCACGACAAAAGGTACAGTCGGCTGCCGTAACTTTTGCAGTCTGCGATAGTAAAGTTAACGGTCTTGATATTCATGAAAATGACATTATTGGCTTAAAGGAAGACAATATTGTAGTTGTCGGCCAGCAGGTAGGACAAATAGTTAAAGATTTATTAGCTCAAATGGTAAATGAAGACACAGAAATTATTACTTTATATGCAGGAGACGCAGTACCGGCAGAAGATGCTGCTGAATTACAGGCAGAGTTGGCTACAATTTTTGCAAATTGTGATGTGGAATTATATGACGGAAATCAGCCATTTTATTATTATATTATTTCTGTAGAATAAAATAAGGAAAGGACGTGCCTAATTGGGGATCAAAATTGTCACTGACAGTACTGCCGACCTGCCTTTTGATTTAGTTGAAGAATTGGGAATTACTGTGGTACCGTTAAAAGTACACTTTGGTGAAGACGAATATTTAGACTGGATCGATTTTGATTCAGATTCTTTTTTTGCTAAATTGCAAAGCAGTCCAATTATTCCTCGTACATCCCAGCCTTCTCCTGCAGATTTTGAATCAGTTTATAATCGTATTACTAATACTGGTGATAGCATTATTTCTATTCACCTTTCCTCTCTTTTAAGCGGTACATATCAATCCGCTATGATTGCTAAAAATACGCTGGAAGATAAAGATATTACGGTAGTTGACTCTAAGACAGGCAGTATGGCCATGGGAATAGTGGTTATTGAAGCCGCTCGAGCTGCTAAAGCAGGGAAATCAAAAGAAGAAATTTTGTCACAGGTAAATTCCAGCTTAGCTAAAGTAAAAGTTTTTTTTGCTGTGGATACATTGGAGTATTTACAGAGGAATGGTAGAATTGGTAAAGCGGCTGCCCTGTTGGGTGGTTTGTTAAATGTAAAACCGCTTTTGTCTGTTAAAGATGGAATAATTGTACCGAAGGAAAAAATCCGCGGCAAAGCAAAGGCCAAAGAGCGTTTAATTGAAATTGTGGCAGAAGAATTTGGTGCTGATGTCAAAGGAAAAGCAGTTGTACTGCATGGCAATGAGTTAAATGAAGCACAAGAATTGCACCAAAAAGTCAGCCAGCGTTTTGCTTTCTCCGAAGTTATGCTTTCTTCTATTGGCTCTGTTATTGGTACCCATCTTGGTCCTGGAGTTCTAGCTATAGCTGTGCTGCCGGATTAGTAATTATAAATCCGTCTAAAACGATATGTTTACTTTTTTTAAAAATAATACCTGGGAATTTATTCCCAGGTATTATTTTTTTCTCTGGAGATATTATAACTTTTTAGGAAAATGATTCTAGTATATAAGATTGTTACCCTGATAATAATAAAGACACAAAGATAAAGGAGGTGAACTTCATGGCAACAAACAAAGTTAACCAAACTGGTCGTAACCGCGTTTTAGTTAGCGGTGCGGAACAAGCTTTAAACCAATTCAAACATGAGATTGCTAGTGAACTGGGCCTCGACTATAACGGAGATAAGGGGAATCTGACATCTCGTCAGAACGGTTATGTTGGCGGTTTGATGGTTCGTAGAATGATCGAACAAGCCGAATCCCAATTAGCCAATGGTGGTACCCTCGGCGGAGGGGCTAAATAGCCGAGCCTAACCAAGATACAGTATATAGAAAGCGGAAGGTACATACTTTCCGCTTTTTTAATGTAAAAACTATTGCTTGTGTAAACAATTTTGTAAGCAATCATCAGTGAGTAGACATTTACCTAAATTTGCAGGAAAATAACAACATTAGCACGAACAATGATGAGCATACTAGATAAAGCACATTTTTAGTAAAAAAGTCCCTTCGGGCGGGGAGTCCCGAAGGGTGGGAGAGGAGAAACCGGAGGAAGAGCTTATGGGGAATATGTTGTATCCCTATTATGACCTTTTTCTAAACTGTTATACATTAATTTTTAAGGAAATATATGGAAGTGGGATAAAAAAGGGGTGATTTGGTGCGTGTGATAGGTGGGATCGCTCGCGGTAGAAAATTGAAAACGAGAAAGGGCTGGGAGACTCGCCCTACAGGAGATAGGGTGAAAGAATCGCTTTTTAATATCCTGCAGCCGTTGCTGCCAGGTGCATTTATGTTAGATATTTTTGCCGGTACCGGTAATATTGGCATTGAAGCGCTAAGCAGGGGAGCAGAAAAATGTGTCTTTATTGAAAAAAACCACCAGTGTGTTAAAATTATTACAGAAAATCTAGCGCTATGTGGTTTTACTAGGTCAGGTGAAGTTATACACAGTGATGCTGTACCTGCATTATTGGTTTTAGGTAGAAAATTGTGTAAATTCGACTTGATTTTTCTTGATCCTCCTTATCACGGTACACTGTTAGTTCCTGTATTGGCTGCAATTTACGATAATGCATTATTAGCTGAGGAGGGTATTGTGGTTGTAGAACACCACGTAGATGCAGAAGATTGGTGGCAGCCAACGCAATGGCAGCCAAGTCGCAAGAAAAAATATGGAGATACAGCAATTACTTTTCTTACTCCAGCAAACTAAGGAGGCGAACTAATAATGGCTATTGCAATATACCCGGGAAGTTTTGACCCTATAACTAATGGACATCAAGATATTATTGATAGAGCAAGCAGCATTTTTGATAAAGTGATTGTATCTGTATTGGAAAACCCCCGCAAAAAACCACTTTTTACTGTTGAAGAGCGTGTGGAGATGCTAAATTTGATAGCGGCTAAATACCCAAATGTTGAAGTGGATTCATTTCATGGCTTGCTTATAGATTATGCCAAAAAAAAGAATTCAAACATAGTCCTAAAAGGCTTAAGAGCCATAGCTGACTTTGAGTTTGAATTCCAAATGGCACTTGTTAATCGTAAATTAGATCCTCATTTAGAAACAATTTTTATGATGACAAGTAATCGCTATTCTTATTTGTCCAGCAGTATTGTTAAAGAAATTGCTTTCTTCGGTGGCGATATCTCGGATTTAGTTCCACCAGAGGTTTATCCTCTTATTAGAAAAAAATTACAAAGCTAAGCGCGGAAAAATGTTATTTTTATCCCGCGGTAAAGATTGATTAGTATTCCCAACAATAGCAGTATTCCAGCAAAAATAATAAAATGCTTGCTCATCAGCATAGTTTTTTGTAAAACATTAATGTCTGCTCCTTGTTGCAGGGGTGCAAAAACCGGGGTAGTTATGGCCATTACTGAAGCAAGGGGACCAATAAGCAGCCAAGTAAAGATAGCGGCAAATATGGTCTGAATAACTCTGGCAATTATAAATGGTGTGATATTCATGTCGGTATCGCTAATGATGCTGGCTACCTGACCATGAACAGATAGGCCGCTCCAAGCAATAATGCCGCTAACTACCATAAACGTTTGCAGCATTGGAGCATTTGCTGCTACTTCGCTTGCCACCTGACAGCCCAAATCTATTTCAAAAATTCCGCTAATGATGGCAGGCATTAAATTCGCGTCTAGACCTAAAGGTGCCAGCAGTTTATAAATAAATGTACTTAAGACTGAAACTGCACCGATAACAGTCAAAACACGAATAATTACGGAAAATAGTATAATAAACCCGCCCACTAAAAGAAGGCTGTTGACAGAATTAAGCACAGCATCACCCATTATTTGTCCTAACGCACGGCCATCTTTTATTCTTGCTTCGTAAAGGGCATTAATAGCCCGGGGCAGCATGCGCCTACGCTGTCTTTTTTCCGCAGTGACGGTTGATTGATCTTTACCATAAAAACGCATTACTAACCCTGTAGAAAAGCTGGAGAGGTAATGAGCGGTGGCAATGGTAGCTCCTATTTCTGGATAGCCGAACATCCCTACGGCTACTGCACCGGCCATAAAAAGCGGATCGGCAGTATTGGTGAAACTCATTAATCTTTCTGCTTCAATTTTATTAAAGATTCCTTCCCGCCTTAAGCGCGCACTTAGGATAGCACCGATGGGGAAGCCTGAAGCCAGGCCCATGGCCAAGACAAATGAACCTTCACCAGGTACTTTAAAAAGGGGACGCATTAGTGGTTCCAGTAAAACACCGAGAAAATGGACAACCCCAAAACCCATCAACAGCTCTGATCCAATAAAAAAAGGTAGTAGAGCAGGAAAAACCACATTCCACCAAATTTGCAGCCCATCTACGGCAGCAGTAAAGGCTTCTTCGGGGTAAAGCACCATGGAGACAGCTAACGATACTGCTAACAGAGCCATTACGTAAATGGAAAGACGCTTTTTATTCATGTTACCCCCTCGGTATAATTAATATATTGGCTTAGTAATATATATAGGGAGAAAAGCATTTATATTACCTTATTGGGAGTGTAGGTTCTGACGAAGAAAAGAAAAAAGGTAGGGTTAGCGCTTGGCGGTGGTTCAGCGCGCGGTTTTGCCCATATAGGGGTAATAAAAGTTTTAGAAGCGGCTAAAATACCCATAGATTTATTGGCAGGTACAAGTATGGGGTCTGTTGTTGGAGCCTGTTATTGTGCCGGCCTGGAACTATCGTTATTGGAACGTTTAGCTATTCATGCACACCGCAGCTTGTGGCTGGACTGGACTTTGCCGCATAAGGGCTTGGTAGCGGGCAATAAGTTGGAACAATTAATGCTTTTATTAACCAGAAAGAAAACATTTGCTCAATTAGAGCGACCTTTAGCGGTAGTGGCCGCAGATTTATGCAGCGGTAATAAAATTGTCTTCCGTGAGGGTTTGGTTGCACGCGCAGTACGAGCGTCCTCTGCTATTCCCGGCATTTTCCGGCCATTAGAAGAGGAAGAAAGAGTTTTGGTTGATGGCTCAGTGGTAGAACGGGTTCCGGCTCCAACAGCTCGTGAGATAGGGGCTGATATAGTTCTGGCTGTGGATGTAGGGATATACTTTAATAATCAAAAACCTCAACATATCCTGGATGTTGTAACGCAAAGCATTGATGTTATGCAGCGCGATTTGTGTCAGTACTCACTTGAAGCGGCAGATATTGTCATTTCACCCCATTTGGAGGAAATAGCTCCTGGCCATTTTCATCGTGCAGCCGAAGCGATTAAAGCGGGTGAAGAAGCTGCACATTCCATGCTGCCGCAGATCCAGGAGTTGTTAGAGAAAGAGGGTTTGCTTTGAGCAGTATCAGAAGATTTCGTAAGACAATCCTAACAATATTTTTTCTTGCAATCTTTATGTTTGCCCGTACAAGCTATTTTGTAGTACGTCCAGGTTCAGCTGAAGATCTTTCGCGGTATATTAAGGTAGAGGAGCCGGCAGCTGTAGATGAAGGTACTTTTTATCTGGTGACAGTATCACAACAAGTTGCTACGCCGGCGCTTTTTTTGTATGCACTGGCAGATCCTTATGCTGATTTACAACCTCGGCGCAATGTTATTCCGCCGACTATGGATCCCGAAGAGTACAATAAAATTATGCAACGTTATATGGTTGAAAGCCAGAATTTAGCTAAGGTTGTTGCCTTGCGCCATGTCGGAATTGAGGTGCCAATTATAAGTGATGGTATTAAAGTAGTAGAAGTAGAAGAAGGCAGCCCGGCAAAAGGGCGGCTTTTTCCTGATGACATAATTATTGCTGTAGAAGAGCGGCAGGTATATCTTGTAGAAGAAGTCATATCAGAAGTGCAGAAGAAAAAGATTGGAGATCCTGTTACGCTGACAGTAAAAAGGGGTAATGATATAAAAGAAATAACAATTGCGACAACTACCCATACGGAACAACCAGATAAGGCGGGCATCCGGGTTTTAATTCAAACGCTTAACTGGCAGCCTGTTATGACTATTAATGTGGAAATTGACGTGGGAAAAATTTCAGGCCCTTCTGCAGGTCTGATGTTTGTGTTGGAGATTATTAACCAATTGGAACAAAAAGATTTAACTGCCGGTCGCAAGATTGCAGGTACAGGTACCATTAATTTGCAAGAGCAGGTTGGTGCCATCGGCGGTGTACGCCAAAAAGTTAAGGCAGCTGAAGAAGCTGGGGCCGAATATTTTTTGGTGCCGCGTGATAATTATGTAGAAGCTAAAAAAGCAGCTCGTAATATTACTTTAGTTCCTGTAGGAACTTTGTCTGAAGCATTATCTTTCCTGCAAACTTTAAATTAACCGATTTTGTTAGTTTAAAGATTTAGCATAAACTAAAATTAGAAAGCCATTAACACAAAATAACAAATGCTACAGGATAAATCCGGTAGCATTTGTGCTTATTGGGGAAATATACCTTACATCCAGCAAAGCTGCTAATGTAGAAAGTATAGCAAAACAGAAAGCGCCCTTCTTTTCTTTAGAAAAAGGATTTTATTTTTCACAACAGAAATACTAACTGAGTGGCATAGCCTGGTAGTAAAAGTTTTACGTTTTAGGCATCGCTTGGAAAGGAGTGAGACTATGAGTGAGTTTTTCGCAATTGACATTAAAGGCTTAAAAAAATCGTACGGCTCAGTGCAAGCTTTGCGTGGTGTAAATCTCTCCGTTAAAAGAGGCGAAATTCTCGGTTTTCTTGGCCCTAATGGGGCAGGAAAAACTACCACCATTCGGTGCTTGCTCGATCTGATTCGACCGCAGGCAGGTACAATACGGGTCTTGGGCTTAGACCCTGCTAAAGATCCGGTAGCTGTCCGCTCTCGGATTGGCTACTTGCCGGGTGAACTCAATTTAGAGAGCAACCAGACCGTTAAAGCTGCCTTACAATACTTTGCTGACCTGCGCGGTCGGAAAATTGACTGGCAGTACGTGCACCAATTGATAGAGCGGCTTGAACTTAATCCTGAGCTTCAGATAAAAAATCTCTCCAAGGGTAATAAACAGAAAGTAGGGATAGTGCAGGCTTTAATGAGTAAACCCGATTTGCTGCTGCTGGATGAGCCCACAAGTGGTCTTGATCCTTTGATGCAGCAGGAGGTTTATAGGCTGCTGCGAGAGGCTAAAGCAGATGGTACAACTATCTTTTTTTCCTCACATATCATCAGTGAGGTTGAAGCTATAGCTGAGCGGGTAGTTATTATCCGCGAGGGTGTGATTGTAGAGGAAGCCGAACCTCAGCAGCTGATTAATATGGCACTACGGCGTTATCGAGTTCGCTTTCGCGAGCCAATAGAGCCTTTGGCAATAACTGAACTGGCTGGCGTTACGATTATCGATCAGCAAAGCAATAACGAATTAATTTTGCAAGTGGAGGGGGAAGTAGACCATTTAATTAAGGTATTGTCGTCATATCCAGTCAGCGATCTGCAGTCAGAGTCCTTGTCGCTGGAGGAAGTTTTTCTGGCTCATTACCAAAAAGAACAAGGGGGTGAGCAGTAGTGTGGGCAGAATTTAAACATACCCTGCGGCGCATGCGCTGGCAGATTGTTGGTTGGTCCTTCGGTACTGCTCTGTATGGGTTATTGATGATAAATATTTATCCCAGTATGGTCGATGTGAGTGATATCATCGATGAATATATCAGCATGTTTCCTGAAGCAATGCTGGCATTTTTTGAAAACATCTATGCTATCGGCACACCTATGGGTTTTCTAGATGTTTACTTTTTCTCTTATATGCATATGATCATTGGGATCTTGGCAATTAGTGCAGCAGTTGGCTTACTGGTTGGCGACGAAGAAAAAGGTGTGCTTGATCTCGTACTGGCACAGCCACTCAGTAGAACAAGCCTCTTTTTTGGTAGATTTTTTGCTTTGGCTGTGGCATTGGCAATTATCCTGCTTGTGGACTGGTTAAGCTGGGCGGTTCCCGCAGGAAGCGTCGGCTTTGAACTAAGTTGGCTGCAATTGCTGCTTCCTTTTATTTCACTGTTGGCAGTGCTGCTGCTATTTGCCGCCATTGCTCTGCTATTAAGCCTGATGCTACCGGCAGCACGTCTGGCCGGCATGCTGACCGGTGCACTGCTGGTCGGAAATTTTCTGCTCCAGGGCTTATCTAACCTTAATGAAAATCTTCAACCGCTGATGAAATATCTGCCTCTAAATTACTATCAAGGTGGTACAGCTGTGGAGAAACTTAATAGCGGCTGGCTTTTCGGCTTATTGTTAACTACACTGATAATCACAGCTGCAGCCTGGGTATTGTTTTTGCGCCGTGATATTCGTGTCGGTGGCGAACGCAGCTGGCAGCTACCGTTATTTAAGTTGCGATCCCATTGAAAGTCAGTAACTACACTAAGCGAAAAATTCATGGGTATAAATCTGCTAAAACGTTAAATGTTGACAACGTAGTTATTCATCTATATAATAAATTCTAGCGCAAGCGAGGAGCGAGTATTATTCTATGAAGATAGATATAGAAGCTTTACGAAGTGCCGGCGGTAAAACACTTACATATGCTTTTACTGTGCACGGCGCCAACCTAGATACGGACGAGGAAGATGTTCAGTTCCTCACGCCAGTTCAGGTAGAGCTTGAGGCAATGTATGGCGAGGGAAAAGTTAAAGTAACGGGAAGCCTGCGTACAAGTTTAATTCTTACGTGCGGCCGCTGTTTAAAATCATTCTCCTATCCCTATGATCAGGAATTTGAGGATGAGATCCAAGTGGCAGAAGAAGAAACGGGTATTAATTTAACAGAATTGATTAGGGATATATTTATAACAAATTTGCCGTTTAAGCCTCTGTGTAGCACAGCATGTAAGGGATTATGCCCGAGATGCGGTGTGGATCTCAACGAAAAACAGTGCGGCTGTCCGGCAGATGATATGGATCCCCGCTTGTTAGAACTAAAGAAACTGCTGGATAAGTAGTCTGAGGAGGTGTAACTATGGCGGTACCAAAAAGAAAAACATCTAAGGCGAGAAGAAATAAGCGTAGAACACATTGGAAGCTGACAGTACCAGGTTTGATTTCTTGTCCACAGTGTCATGAGGCCAAACTACCTCACCGCGTCTGTGTCCATTGTGGTTATTATAAGGGCAAAGAAGTAGTAGAAACAGAATAAATGCTTGATAGACTTACTTACTCTCCTGTAAAGGGAGGGTTTTTGTTATCTAAGGAAACCTTGCCGTTTGAAAAGCTTGACCTCGGCAAATGTTGACAAGGGGTGAGAGTTAGTATGATCAGAGTGGCACTGGATGTAATGGGTGGAGATTATGCTCCGCTGGAAACAATAGAAGGCGGACTGCTGGCGGTTTCTGAGTTAAAAGATTTACAACTTTATTTTGTTGGTCCTCTGAATATATTGGAAGATAATTTGCGCCACAAGTCTTACCCGGAGAACCGTGTAAAACTGATAGACGCTCCTGAAGTAATAACTAATGACGACCAGCCTGTTATGGCAGTGCGCCGCAAAAAAAATTCTTCAATGATTGTGGCAATAAAAATGGTAAAGGACGGTAAGTGTGATGCCATGGTTTCAGCAGGCAATACAGGGGCTTTAATGGCAGGGAGCCTGCTTATTGCCGGTCGCCTGCAGGGGATTGAACGTCCGGCGCTTACAGTGGTTGCGCCGACCTTTCAGGGCGGCAATGTGGTATTGCTTGATTTAGGTGCGAATATGGACGCTAATGCCAAACAACTGCTTCATTACGGCTTAATGGGTAGGATTTATGCGCGTGAAGTGCTGGGTAAGCCCTCCCCCCGCGTTGGTCTGCTAAATGTAGGGGTAGAAGCGATAAAGGGAACGGAACAAATTAAAAAAGCATATCAACTGATGAAAGAAAATTTGCCCGGGTTTGTGGGTAATATAGAGGCGCGTTATGTTTTGGATGGTGTGGCTGATGTTGTCGTCAGCGACGGTTTTGCCGGAAATATATTTTTAAAAACTGTTGAAGGCTTAGTTAACGGCATGTTCGGCGCATTAAAAAATGCTTTTACCGGCAATGTAAAGAGTAAGCTTGGGGCTGCACTGCTTAAACCCGAAATAATTGCTCTAAAGAATAAACTTGATTATTCCGAATACGGTGGAGCACCACTATTAGGCATTGATGGCATTTACATAAAAGGTCATGGGTCTTCTAAAGCACGTGCAGTTCGCAGTGCCATTATCAACCAGGCTTATCGCTATGCCCGCCATGCTGTTAACAGCAAGATAGCAAGTGAGTTATCTGAATTGGCAGCAAAAATGTAATGTGCTTTTACGGAAAGGATATTCCAGTCATGAAATTTATAAACACCGGAATTCTGGGAGTAGGCTCAGCTATACCTCCTAAAATTGTTACTAATTTCGATCTAGAAAAGATACTGGATACAAGTGATGAATGGATTCGTACGCGTACCGGCATTCATGAACGGCGTATCGTTGAAGATGGCGTTTGCACCTCAGATTTAGCAACTCAAGCGGCACGAGCCGCGATGCAGTCGGCAGGGGTTACAGCTGCAGAAATCGATATGATTATTGTTGCTACTATAACACCAGATACAATTACGCCCTCTACTGCTTGTTTTGTACAAGCCAAACTAGAGGCAATTAATGCTGCTGCATTCGATATATCTGCCGGTTGCACCGGATTTATCTATGCATTGTCTTTAGGGCATGCGTATATTCAATCTGGAGCCTGTAAGCGTGTCCTGGTAATTGGTGCAGAAGTTATGTCTAGGTTTTTAGATTGGCAGGATCGTTCTACCTGCATACTATTTGGAGATGGAGCCGGTGCTGTTTTGCTTGGCCCTGTACAAGAACCGGGCATTTTAGGTTTTAAATTAGGCGCAGATGGTTCGCAGGCCAATCTACTGATTATCCCTGGTGGTGGCACAAATCAGCCGGCATCCCGGTCAAGCGTTGAGAACAGGCAGCATTTTATTAAAATGTGTGGTAATGAAACTTTTAAGTTTGCTGTACGCATCATGGGAGAAGTAACTCAAGAAGCGCTGGATGCTGCCGGAGTTGGTAAGAGTAAGTTGGATTTTTTAGTTCCTCATCAGGCCAACTTGCGTATTATCGAGTCAGCACGCAAGCGTTTTGAGCTGCCTGAAGATCGGGTGGTGGTCAATATAGACCGCTACGGAAATATGTCTTCCGCTTCTATTCCTGTGGCTCTGGATGAAGCCATAAAGTCAGGACGCCTAAAGCGCGGCCATTTGATGGCTCTTGTTGGTTTTGGTGCCGGATTAACATGGGGAGCAGCAGTAGTTAGGTACTAACAAGGAGGAAGAAAATGGACTTTCGATCAGTACTTTGCGATTTGCTTGGTATCGAATATCCTATTTTACAGGGTGGTATGGCCTGGGTAGCGACAGCTGAATTGGCAGCTGCAGTTTCAGAAGCTGGCGGTTTGGGAATTATAGGTGCCGGCAATGCTCCGGCATCTATTCTGGAACAGGAAATAAAAAAGGCTAAAAAGTTAACGTCACGTCCTTTTGGTGTAAACATTATGCTTTTATCACCCTACGTAGAGGAAGTTGTGGACTTGCTTTGCCAGGAGGAAGTGGCAGTAGTAACTACAGGAGCAGGCAACCCAGGTAAATACATGGAAAGATTTCAGGCTAAAGGCATGAAAGTTATCCCTGTAGTATCTTCAGTGGCTCTGGCTAAACGGCTGGCACGTCTCGGAGTAGATGCCATGATTGCAGAAGGCATGGAAGCCGGCGGGCACATTGGTGAATTAACAACCATGGTCTTGGTACCGCAGATTGTTGATGCTGTTGATGTTCCCGTAATTGCAGCAGGAGGAATAGCAGACGGACGCGGTGTTGCGGCCGCTTTAGCACTGGGGGCAGCCGGAGTACAGCTGGGTACGCGCTTTATCAGTGCGTATGAATGCACAGCACATGAACATTATAAGGATATGATTCTTAAAGCCAAAGATCGGGATACTGTGGTTACAGGTTTATCAACGGGACATCCTGTACGAGTTCTGCGCAATAAGCTAACGCGTGAGTATTTGCGTTTGGAAAAAGAAGGTGCTACCATTGAGCAATTATCTGAGATGGGAGCAGGTCGCCTGGCAGCGGCTGTAAGGCATGGTGATGTGACCAATGGTTCTGTGATGGCTGGACAGAGTGCTGCCTTGGTAACAAAAGAGGAATCGGCACAAGACATTATTAATGACCTGATCCAAAAAACAAAAAGTGTTATTTCGTATTTAACTGAAAACTTCTAGTTTTAGAGGTGAATTATGGGCAAAATTGCATTTATTTTCCCTGGTCAGGGAGCACAATATATAGGCATGGGGAAGGAACTGGCTGATTTATTTCCGACTGCCGGTCAGGTATTTGCTGCAGCTGATGAAGCACTAAAAATGCAATTACCTGAGATTATTTTTAACGGCTCAGCTGAACAATTAAAGCAGACTGAAATTACGCAGCCGGCAATAGTAGCTACCAGTGTTGCTTGTTTGCAAGTACTGCGGCAGCAGGGGGTAGAACCAGATGCTGTGGCTGGATTAAGTCTGGGAGAGTATTCTGCACTTATTGCTGCCGGTTCGTTTGAGTTTGCTGATGCTTTAAAATTGGTACAAAAGCGCGGGCGTTTCATGCAGGAGGCTGTTCCCCCCGGAGTTGGCAGTATGGCAGCAATTATAGGTTTAGCCAGGGAAAAAGTGGAGGCAGCCTGCCGGCAAGCTGCTGAACTCGGAGTGGTAGAACCGGCAAATTATAATACACCGGAACAAATCGTAATAGCTGGGGAAATTACTGCCTTGCGTCGTGCCGGTGAAATTGCCAAAGAGCTGGGAGCTAAGCGTGTAATTGAATTAAACGTTAGTGCCCCATTTCATTGTAGTTTATTACGCAGTGTGGAACCTTTGTTGGCAGCTGAATTGAATAAAGTAACAGTTAGAGAGGCTAAGGTTCCTGTAGTTGCAAATGTTACAGCAGATTATGTAAGTACACCTGTTGCCATCAAAGATGCTTTAATACGACAGGTGAGTCACTCTGTAATGTGGCAGGATTCTATGGAAAAATTAGTTTTAGACGGATTTGACCACTTTATTGAAGTGGGCCCAGGAAAAAGTTTGACCGGGCTAATGAAAAAAATCAATTCCCATGTTTGGGTGCATCAAGTTGAAGATGTCAGAACACTTGCAGCTGTGCTTGAACAATTGCAGGGGAAAGAGGGTGAACAGATTGCGTATGGAAGGTAAAGTTGCCATTGTTACCGGAGCTTCCCGCGGTATAGGGCGTGCCATTGCTATTGCCTTGGCACAGGAGGGAGTCAATCTAGTAATTAACTATACCAATAATGCAGAGGCTGCCGAAGAAACACTTAAGGCAGTTGAGGCAGCAGGCGGAAAAGGGATTGTGGTACAAGCTGATGTGACAAAACCTGTTGATGCAGAGAAGCTTGTTAAGGCGGCTATTAATAATTATAATAAACTTGATATATTGGTTAATAATGCCGGTATTACGCGTGATAATATTGCCATACGGCTGACTGAGAACGACTGGCAAGCTGTGTTGGATACTAACCTGACAGGTGCTTTTAATTGTGCAAAAGCTGCTATACGCCCTTTTATCAGGCAAAGACAAGGTGGCCGGATTATTAATATGGCATCCATTATTGGCTTAATGGGCGGGGTAGGGCAGGCTAATTACGCTGCAGCTAAGGCCGGTTTAATCGGATTAACCAAATCACTGGCTCGTGAGCTGGCCTCTCGTCAGATTACTGTTAACGCTGTCGCCCCTGGATATATCGATACTGCTATGACAGCAGTGCTGTCTGATGAACTAAAGGAAACAATTACTAAACAAATTCCCTTAGGCCGTCGAGGCAAACCCGAGGATGTTGCGCAGCTGGTACTTTTTTTAGCATCAGACAGAGCTGCATATATTACAGGACAGGTGATTGCAGTAGATGGCGGACTCGCCATGTAAAAATTTTTGACATTAGATTGTCATTTCTCTAGTATCATAGTGAAGGGAGGTGAGATGATGGACGTGTTTACTCAAGTAAAAGGACTTATTAGTGACCAGTTAAGTGTAGATGAAGATGAGATTACCATGGAAACGTCATTTGAGGATCTAAATGCAGATTCCCTTGATATTGTGGAATTGGTTATGGCCATCGAAGAAAAATTTAATTTGGAAATTTCTGATGATGAAGTGGAAAACATTAAGACAGTGGGTGATGTCGTGCGCTACATAGAGGCCCATGTCTAAATTTATTTGTATTCAACGGAAGCCCTGCGTAGGCGGGGCTTCTTTAGAAAGGGTCTCAAAAAAGAGGTGAGAGGTTTGAAACGGCGAGTAGTTATAACAGGGCTTGGTATGGTAACACCTATTGGTACTGGGAAAACTGCTTTTTGGGACAACCTGATTGCGGGAAAATCCGGTATTGAGCGTGTGCAAAGATTTGATGTCAGTGAATATCCCACACAAATGGCGGCAGAAGTTAAAGACTTTAAAGCAGAAGACTATATGGATAAAAAAGAAAGCCGCAGAATGGACAGATTTTGTCAATTTGCAGTTGCTGCCGCCAGGCTTGCTTTAGATGATGCAAAGTTAGATGTTTCTTCGATTAATCGGCAGCGAGTTGGCGTATCTGTCGGCTCTGGGATTGGCGGCATTACTACTATTCAGGAACAGGTAGAGGTTTTGAAAGTAAAGGGACCACGCCGGGTGAGCCCGTTTTTTGTTCCGATGCTGATAGCCAATATGGCATCGGGCTATATATCTATTGAGTTTGGCCTGCATGGCCCCAACACCACTATTGTCACAGCATGTGCTACAGGTACCCACTCCATTGGTGAAGCATTAAAAACGATACAATTGGGTGCAGCAGATATGATGCTGGCTGGCGGTTCTGAAGCTGCCATTGTCCCTGTGGCTTTTGCCGGTTTTTGTGCTATGCGTGCCATGTCTAGCTGTAATGACGATCCGGCCAGCGCCTCCCGTCCCTTTGATTTGGCAAGGGATGGTTTTGTCATGGGGGAAGGTGCAGGTATCGTTGTTTTGGAGGAATTGGAGCATGCCTTGGCGCGTGGTGCTAAAATATATGCTGAAGTGGCAGGTTATGGCCTGTCTAGTGACGCTTATCATATTACGGCACCAGATCCTGAAGCTTCCGGAGCGCAGCTTTGCATGTCCATGGCTTTAAAAGATGCTGGGATTACACCTGAATCTGTAGATTATATCAATGCCCATGGAACATCTACACCTTTAAATGATAAAGCGGAAACGCAGGCCATTAAAAAGGTGTTTGGCGAGCATGCATATCAACTGGCTGTTAGTTCTACAAAATCAATGACAGGGCACCTATTAGGGGCAGCCGGAGGGATTGAAGCTATTGCCTGTGCTTTAGCTATTGAAAATGATATGATTCCTCCAACAATTAATTATGAAACTCCTGATCCGGAGTGTGATTTAAATTATGTTCCTAATAAAGCTTTGGCCCG
>JAAZJT010000169.1 GCA_012800215.1 Bacillota bacterium
ACCGGGTGAAATGGTGGATTTAGATGATGTGGAAAGCGCTGTGAAGTTACTTAAAACTTTTTTGACCGAGCCCATTGAGATGCAAAAAATATATTCTTGTAGCTAATACGATAAATTATTTAAAAACAGGCTAAAAATAGCCTGTTTTTTTAACATAATGTAAAGCTGTATGTTTATCAAACATTTTGGACACAGTACAGTTTTAAAAATTCTAGGGGAGAAAGGTAGTCAAGGGGACGCATCGGGATATTGTTAGAGCGACGGTTAGTCCTACAATGTAACAGCTGACTGCTAAAAAATCTCACTTGCAAAATAGCAGTTTGTATGTTATATTTACTGATGTGACTTTATCAGTTTAATAAATGTGTCGGAGTGGCGGAACTGGCAGACGCGCACGGTTGAGGGCCGTGTGGGTAACTCCATACGGGTTCAAGTCCCGTCTCCGACACCATATTAAGAATTATAAGCCGTGGAGTACATGCCACGGCTTTTTTGCACTGGAAATAGTCTGCCGCCAACATGACTTAGTATTTAACAAGCTGTTTTTCAAGAGACTTTTTGTATGGACTTTCCGTCTTTTCGATATTTACGATTTTAACCAAGTGAATTGATAAATAGGTATATAATACATAAAATCACAAATAATAGATTAGGTGGTTAAACGGACCGAACTGTGCGAGGTTAGTTACATGGATTCTAGGAGGTAAAATAGTGCTTTTGCAAAAAAAGGCGGGAGCGGCTGATAAATTAAATATTGCATCGTCTCATATACTGTGGCGGAGCCTGGTTGACAGGAACATTACTATTGAGCATTTTAATGTATTAAAGAACTTCGTACATGATAAAGAATTTAAAGATTTTCTGGAAAACACAGTAAAGGATTACAAGAACGAAGCAGGAAAGTTGTTTAATCTATTAAATAAGTATTCTATAACCAGTCCGGAACCGAGTCCCAGAAACCAAAATATAAAAGTCAGTTCAGAGATTTTAAACGACCAGGACATTGCAGAAGTACTGCTTAGATTCATGCGGCTAGATGTTAACATCCTGATGCTGGGTTTAAAGGAAATTCCAACGAATCTAGAAGTTTATAATTATGTTGCTTATTTGGCAAAAACGGCAATTAACAGAGTTGATGCTTATATAACTTACCTCAAGAAGAAAAAATGGATTTATTCCCCTCCAAATTATAGGCATGCTTATCCTGAAGCAGAAGAGGTTGCCGGTTCTACAATTTATTTGTTATGGGATCATCTGATTTTTAGATATGATAATATTCGACTTACACAAATTTTCTCGGTTTATGTTAGCGATCCTATACTTAAAGCTATGCTCACCTCAGGTATTAAAATTTTGCAAACGGAGGCAAAGTCCCTGGAGGATGAACTTTTGTATTACGGAGTAGCTCTGCCTAAACCTTATGCTTCCGTAACAGTTGAGCCACAAGATAAGGACATGTATGATGACAGGTTTATCTTTAATCAAATTCTTCGTGGTATGCAGGATGCAGTTGTACTTCATGGAACATCAATAGCGGAAGTGATTGTTAGTGATAAGCTGCGAAAGTTCTTTATCAAGTTGACTTTCAGAGAGTTATCCTATATAGATAAAATGATTGAATATGGCAGTTCACAGGGGTGGACATTTATTACTCCGGAATTCTAAGGATTACTTATGATGATTTATTAAAGTTGGTTCTGAAGAATTAAAGTTATACTCAAAAAAATGTACAACATTCTCACCTATGGCCGCTTTAGATCTGTCTGAAGCGGCCTCTTTTATAAGAATAAGTAGTTTAACTAGTATCGGTTTAATTGCATAACTTTCTGTGAACAAGCAAAGGAAAACAGCAAAAATGGGCGAAATCAAAAAGTAATAAGTTCGTTATTAATACCAATAAGCTAAATTTAAAAATCCAGATAAAAGGTGGAGAAAAATGAAGGAATATGGGGTTTTTGATATTATTGGCCCGATTATGATAGGCCCCTCTAGTTCTCATACGGCTGGAGCAGCACGGCTTGGTTTTTTAGCCAGAAAAATAGCCGGAGCAGAAATCAAAGAGGCTGTTTTTTACCTGCATGGCTCCTTTGCTAAAACTTACGCCGGTCATGGTACGGATAGAGCCTTAGTGGCTGGTGTTATGGGTATTATGCCTGATGACGAAAGGATCAGGGATGCCTTTAAACTAGCAAAGGGAAAAGGAATGCTTTACAGTTTTAAGGAAATAGATTTGGGAGAAGTTCATCCCAATACAGTACTTATGGTCTTGCAGACCTTGTCCGGAGAAAGATGGGAAATTGCCGGTTCCTCCATCGGAGGCGGTAAGATACGCATTATTCGTATTAATGAGCTGGATGTTGATTTTACTGGAGAATATACAACGCTGATTACGTACCACCAAGACCGCCCGGGAGTAATTGCTGATATTTCCGCTGTACTAGCCAAATACAAGGTAAATGTTGCCTTCATGCGAGTTTTTCGCGTCAATAAGGCGGATAATGCAGTTTTAATTGCGGAAACAGATGAGGATATCAACGACTCTGCCCTTGCCGAGATAGCAAAAAATTCTTATGTGGCTCAGGCAAAAGTTTTACGGCCATTTTGATGATAGAAAGGATATCATGACTATGCAAATAAAAAACGGAGAAGAACTTCTGGCTATCTGCAGAGAGAAAGCTATTCCTCTGCACCAAC
>JAAZJT010000170.1 GCA_012800215.1 Bacillota bacterium
AAAGCGTTGGGATTAGGGTTACGCCCCATTGTGGTAGTTAATAAAATAGACCGCCATGATGCCCGGCCGCTGAAAGTTGTTGATATGGTTTTTGATTTATTTATAGAGCTGGGTGCAAATGACGAACAGTTGGACTTTCCAGTTATTTATGCCTCCGCACGAGATGGCGTTGCCGGCTTGGAACCGGAGGAAATGGATAGCTCCTTAGAGCCGCTTTTTGCCACCATAGTCAGGCATGTCCCGGCACCGGCAGGCGCGGCAGACAGCCCCTTTCAGATGCTTGTCGCCAATCTGGCATATGATAACTATGTTGGGCGTTATGCCATTGGTAGGATTCTCCGCGGTTCTATTGCTGCCGGTGAATATGTTGTCATAATTCATACCGATGGTTCTCAGGAGCAAGCCAAAGTCAATAAGGTTTACACCTTTGAAGGCCTGAAAAAAATAGAAGTTAATTCTGCAGCGGCAGGTGAAATAGTCGCTCTTTCTGGGTTAGATCATATTAACATCGGCGAAACCATCTGTCATCCTGATCATCCTGAACAGTTACCTGTTATCTCAGTGGATGAACCAACATTAACTATGAACTTTATGGTTAATAACAGCCCCTTTGCAGGGCGTGAGGGCCGATATGTTACCTCACGCAAATTAAGAGAGCGACTTTTTCGCGAACTTGAAACAAATGTTTCACTTCGTGTAGAGGAAACCGCAAGCCCAGATAATTTCTTAGTTGCAGGACGTGGGGAACTACATCTTTCTATCTTAATTGAAAATATGCGGCGGGAAGGATACGAGCTGCAAGTTAGCAAACCGGAAGTTATTTTAAAACGTATTGACGGGAAAATTCATGAACCCTTTGAGCATTTAACGCTGGATTTACCGGAAGAATACCTTGGAGGCGTGATGGAAAAATTAAGCCAACGTAAAGCTGAGCTGTTGGATATGCAGCCTAGCGGTTCTGGTCAAGTCCGCCTTGAATTTAAGATACCTGCCCGGGGCTTAATTGGTTTTCGTACCGAATTTCTAAATGAAACACGCGGCAATGGTATCATGAACCATACATTTGACAGCTATCAACCTTATAAAGGGGAAATTAACTCACGTTATCAGGGAGCCTTAATTGCCTGGGAAAGCGGAGAAGCTACTACTTATGGTCTGCATGCGGCAGAGGAACGTGGGCAGCTTTTTATTGTACCCGGCACAAAAGTGTACGAAGGTATGATTGTAGGACAAAATAATCGTGAAAATGATTTAGAAGTAAATGTTTGCAAGAAAAAGCATTTAACTAATATTCGCTCCTCCACTGCCGAAGAAGCCATCCGCCTCAAAGAGGCCCGTATTCTCAGCCTTGAAGAAGCCATTGAATTTATTAGTGATGACGAATTGGTGGAAATTACACCACAAAGCATTCGCTTGCGCAAAAAGCTTTTGACAAAACAGGAACGCAGTCGTTATCATAAAGCCCAGGCAGTGAAACGAGACAAAGTGTAATATTATATTTAAAATATAAGCCTTACATCTCTTAGCTGATGTAAGGCTTATATTTTCCTGCACTTTAGCGATTCATAAATTTACCGCAAATTTTGTGCCGTGCCATTTTCGCTGTAATGCACAACTTTATATCCTTCTGCCTGTATATAGTTTATAAGATCTTCAGGATTCTCACAGGCTTCAATACGCCAGACTGAATGGGCGAGATCTTTATCCTTATCACTGACAAAAGCTACTGTGCTGACAATATTTACCCCATAATCAGTAAACAACTTCGCAACTTCTGCCAAGGCACCATGCTTTTCTTTAATTTCCAAAGTGATACGTAAGCCACCACGGTGTACTCCCAGCATTTCCAAAAACGCTGTGAAAATATCAGTTTCAGTTATCATTCCTACTACGCGGTCTTCTTCTACAACAGGCAATCCGCCAACACTATGTTCTCGCATTAGTGCCGCAGCCTGGTCAATGGTTGTATCCGGCGTAACAGAGAATACTTTTTTCGCCATTACATCTTTAACCGGTAATTTTGCCAGGAGGTAATTAAGTTCCCATACGCTTAAGCTTGTAGCCGGAGATGGTGAAGCCCGCACCAAGTCCAATAGGGTTACAATTCCTACCAACCTGTCTTTATCCACAACCGGTAAACGGCGAATTCCTTGTTCTTCCATTTTAGCCAAAGCATCAGGAACAGTGGTGTCCGGAGTAACTGTTAATACATTTGACGACATTCTGTCTTTAACAAGCATGTAAATACCTCCTTTATTTTCCTATCTTTATTCTAACAGGAGTTTCACATGCTGTGAAGACAGTAAAGGAAATTTTACTTTTTGGGGACTACAAAAACATTGGGGGCATTCAGGTAACGGCGCAGCCTTCGTAACACTTTAGCCACGATGGGCGTTGGCTTATCAGTAAAAATATAAAATCGAGGCATTTCACTGTTCTGCCAAAGCTCAAAAGAAAAGATCCCATTGCCATTTTTTAAGGACACAACCCACACCTCTACTGGTCCATCCAAATTGCGATGTACAATATAGCTGGGTTCACCAAAAGTAGTCCGTAATAAATATGCACAGCGGTTAACTGCCTTCGGTGAAGTAATATCATTAAATTCTGGCAAAACACGACGGGCAGAGTATACCGTACGCTGTGCTAAAGCTCTTGCAGCATCTCCTCGGGCTAGGGTAACAGTTTGACCCTCCAAACGCAAGTAATAACCCTCCCCTAACTTCTTTTATATAGTATATGCAAGAAAAGTAATTATTTACATTTCTGCCTCTTATGAGCAGCATAGTTTGAACATTAAAGATGGCTGATTAAAGCTTTTTGGGTTAAAATAACCATAGTAAAAGATTAGGAGGCCTACTTTGACTCTGGAGTATTTTGAAACAGTCTTAAGTATTGTTTTATCTATATTTGCACATATATTAGAAATATTAGGTGCCGCTGTTATTATTTTCGCGGGAATAAAAACATTTATCTACTTTCTTACTACCGGAAATGTAAGGCGAGAAACAAGGCTTTATTTTGCCCGTTTTTTAGTCTTCGGCCTGGAATTTAAACTGGCAGGAGAAATACTGCGCACAGTAATTGTACGCAGTTTCTCAGAAATTTTGGTTTTGGCAGCCATTATTGCCCTACGATTTTTTTTAAACTTAATATTACACTGGGAAATTCACCAGGAAAGCAAGGACAATTAAATATAAATAAAAAAGGACATGCATACAGCAGGTCCTTTTTTATTTATTATTAACGGCGAAAAAATCGCAAAGTCCCTTCTTCCAATGCTTTTTTTAGTTTGCGGTAAAAAAAGATTTTTGCAGGCTTGCGTGTGACGGGCAGGAGCAATAAAAAACCAATACTATCTGTTATTAAGCCGGGTGTTAGTAAAAGTGCCGCGCCAATTAACACTAACAAGCCGTTTAATATGGCTTCTGTTGGCATCTCTCCACGACGCAAAGCACTAATAACATTTGTTAAAACTATTAAACCTTGCGCGCGGGCGAGAATTATACCTGCAAAGCCCGTTGCCATAACCAACAGGGCAGTAGGTAAAACTCCCAGACTTTGGCCAAGCTTTATTAAGAGAAAAAGTTCCGTTACCAGGACTAAAATAAACAAAAGCAATAATTTTATCAGCATTTATTACTCCAGATCTTCCCCTATAATCTCCAGCATTCTTTTCCGGGAAAGGGGTTTTTGTTTAGGGCTATAATAATCGCCATCACTTTTAGAAAATAGTCGCTCTGCCGCGATAAACAAGACCGCGCACAGTATCTAAAGTGATGATTTCACCATCCTGCAATTTTTCAGTTGCAGCTTCTGCACCTACTATAACAGGTAATCCAAGATGCAAAGCTACAATGGCTGCATGG
>JAAZJT010000171.1 GCA_012800215.1 Bacillota bacterium
AGCGGCAGCTTCCTCATCGCTGACCAGCGTCAGGATTTGGCCGGTATAAATAAAGTTAGGATTCTGCATGTTATTTACCTGCATTAAAAGCTGGACACTTGTACCATACTTTTTAGCAATGGCGGTAAGGGTTTCACCCTGTTTGACGGTATGCTGAAAAGTTGCTACCTTTGCGGCTTCCTCCTCCATTTTTGCGCGCAATTCACTAAGCTGTGTATAATAACTGGGTCGATAGCTGCCTTCAGCAGGAATAGATGTTGGTGCATCGGCAACTATAGGAATGGCGGCTGCTGAAACATTTTTTGCCATCATCTGCAGCATCAGCAGCAAAATTAGCACGCCCCTTATGTTTTTATTCATGTGTATTCACCTCTTTTACTAAGCAAAGCATCTTCTCTGAAAATGAAACGCTGTGTTTCCACAGCGCTTTCCAGGGAAGCGTGTTCTACGTAAGTCTTCCCAGTTTCTGATGATTTATGCATTTTTGCACAGCCAAGAGGTAAATACAGGTCCTAGTGGTTTAAATTTCCTGTTAGCAGTTAGACTGCTTGGCTACAAAACGCGGTTTTCTAGCCAAAATATGTGTGGCAGTAATGTTACGGATTGTGCCGGTAATGCCGCGCATCACCAAGGAGTGCGTTTCAGCTGTCTGACCGAGATAACGCACACCTCGCAGCATATCTCCATCCGTAATACCGGTGGCGGCAAAGAAAATATCATCACCTTTTACTAAATCGTCCAGCATAAGCAGTTTTTCAGGGTCTGAGAGTCCCATTTTACGTACGCGCGCCAATTCTTCAGGACCATCTGGTTTTAGGCGAGCCTGTATATCGCCACCTAGGCACTTTAGGGCTACAGCAGCTATTACACCTTCCGGAGCACCACCAATACCAAAAAGAATATCTACGCCGGTATTCGGCAAAGCTGTGGCAATAGCGGCGGAAACATCACCGTCAGTAATAAGCTTTACACGTGCTCCGGAAGCACGAATTTCTTTAATAAGTTCAGCATGCCGCGGCCGATCCAGAATTATAGCCGTTACATCTTGTACATCTTTATGCAGTGCGTCTGCTACGGCCTGCAAATTTTCTTTGACTGATGCGTCTAATTTAATACAGCCCTTTGCTTGCGGACCCACAGCAATTTTGTCCATGTAAATATCAGGTGCGTGCAATAAGCAGCCGGCAGGAGCTACAGCTACTACAGCCAAAGCATTTGGTAATCCTTTAGCCACCAGATTAGTTCCTTCCAGCGGATCAACAGCCACATCTACCTGAGGCTGTGCACCGGTCCCTACTTTTTCCCCTATATACAACATGGGGGCTTCATCCATTTCCCCCTCACCAATCACCACCGTACCATCAATATGTACCGTGTCAAAAACTTCTCGCATGGCATCAACGGCAGCCTGGTCCGCAGCTTCTTTATCACCGCGACCCATTAAACGGCCGGCAGCTAAAGCTGCTGCCTCAGTAATCCGCACAAACTCTAATGCCAACTCTCTCTCCATTGTTTCTTCCCCCTTATCGCAGTAAGGTAATCCCTAAAGATTAAAAAATGCTAAAAGCGTGTAGTTTAGCTGCAATAAATTTTTCCTACACGCTTTACTTATCCGCCAAAGGGCATGCCCTTTAGTGGATAAGAAAGACGCTTCCTTATAAGCGTTAGTTAGCGTCTTTCTTGTTTTATTCTATTATAACACAGATTACACTGCAGATAAGCAATCAATGCAATCTTTAAATAAAAACTATCTTACTTTTTTCCAGTCAGCTAAAAAACGTTCAATCCCCTGCTCCGTCAGAGGATGATTAAACATTTTTTCCAAGACGGAAAAAGGTAGTGTGGCAATATGCGCACCAGCTTGAGCCACCTGCAGCACGTGCAGCGGGTGGCGGATACTGGCAGCAATTACT
>JAAZJT010000172.1 GCA_012800215.1 Bacillota bacterium
ATATCACCTTTACGGATGGTCTCACCCTCAAAAGCCGGACCGACGGTAATGGGAACAGGAATTTCTAAAACTTTCATTTTAATGCCGCGTAATTCCATACAGTACTTGACCAGGGTGTCATAATCAGTATGGGAGACATACCAGTCTGGAATCTCTTCTTCCAATTCTGTATCGCAAATTACAGGGAAGCCCAGGAAAATTGCGGCAAAGTGAGCTGCTACCTGTACATCATCAATTTCTCCTAAATGCATCACAAAAGCACGTATGCGCCGCCGCTGGTAATCACGGTGCTCTTCCCTTCTTCCTGGCGCAATGCCGCCAAAAGCCATACCGGCACGCAAAGCAAAGTTAACAGCATGTATTACCTGTGTAAAATTACCCAGCGGGAAAGCAATATAATCTACGCCAAGCTTCATATTCTGTTCTAAAAGCTGCTCTATCACTTCATTAACCAGGAAGATCATCATGCCCTTGGCCTGCAGCTCCTGCACAATCTTAGCAGCATCGGCACTTGTACGGGCTTTACCCACAATAACTGCCTGCCCGGGAATAGTCCAGTCTACCAACTGAATACCAAATTTGCGTAAAATGGGGTCTGACAGGTAGCCGGTCCAAGGCTCCACATGCGGTTGCGCTCCATCAAGGTAGCGCAGCGCCTCGATAATTTCTGCTGCATAAGCAGTAGTTTCTCCGTACAGGCGCGCATTCTCGAAATTAAGCTCTGAATGCAGCTGATTACGCATGCGATTAAGGATAGGTGGTAATTCACCCAAAGTTTCTACCTTTTCGCCGGACAAACTACTGATAACAGGCAGATAATAAGCCGTATCAGGGTAACCCACAGCCTGGTCGGGCCCATATTTACGGATGGCCTGATTTAACAATATTTCTGCATAACTAGTGGCAATGATCGCACCGTTATAAGCTCGTTGAAATAGTTTTGTTGGCAACTTAGCACCCTCGGGGATTGCACCTGCATAAATTTCATCAAAGGCTGTTGTAGTCATGCTCATTCCTCCCTTTCACGTAAATTTGGCCTTTACCAGGCAGCGGAAGCCTTTGCTCCATACTTTTCTGCTGTTTCATCATGCACTTTCAGTTTCCAGCTACGGTAGTCGAGTGCTTCTAACAGCTTTTGTGCTGCCTGTTGCGGATCAGTTTCCCAAATAAAATAGCCGCCATAAACGTCATGGGCAATTTGGGTAGCAATACCATTTACCAATTCACTGCCTGTAACAGGAGGCACAACTCCAACATGGACCGGAAGACCCATGGCTACATTCCAGCAACCAATAGCAATGGCCTTTTCACTCATTGCTTCTGGTGCACTTACTACATAAGGTATTTTAGGAGTATCTACGCCTAAATCATTAGCTATAGCCGTAGCCAGATTCATAGCACGTGAATTATCAACACAGGAACCCATATGGAAAACAAGCGGCAAATTACCTTTTAATTTATCAGCATTTGCTTCATTTAAACTATGAATAAAGGATTTCAAACCGTCGCCGGCGTATTCCTCCACCGCCTCTGGCGACAATAAGCCCATCTTAGCAAAAGCACCTGCCGCGCAGCCTGTAGCAACCAGCAGCACGTCATTTTTCGCCAATTCTTTAGCAATGGTAAGATGGTTGTCATCATGCTTAACTTTCAGGTTATTGCAACCAGCAAGCAGTGCAACACCACGCAGCTGGCCACTCTTCAATGCATCGGTAAGCACCTTAATGGGAGCATCGGCATTGATGGAACTAAACAAGTCATATAAAGTTTCCAGGCTAAAACCGGCTACTACTTTATTTTTGATCTCAGGGATCTCGCACTCTGCACCGGCACGCTCCTTAAAGCCTTCAATACCAATACGAATGACTTCTTTTGCATGCTCCAGCGCTTTTTCTTCGCTAAAGTCAACATGGTAGGCACCTGGGATTTTTACACTTTCACTAGTCGTAACAATTCTCGTATGATAACACTCTGCAACAGTCTGAATACCGGGCATAATGCACTGCAAATCGACAACCATGGCATCAATTGCCCCTGTCATAATGGGCAGCTCCTGCGAAATAAAGTTAGTAACCAGAGGAACTCCCTGGCGCATCAGAACTTCGTTGCCTGTACAGCAAACACCCATCAGCTGGATTCCTTCAGCACCTGCAGCTCTAGCTTCTTCCTCTAATTCACGTGCTGCCACTACCACCATTTCAGATAGCAAAGGGTTGTGACCATGTACAGCAATATTTACTTTCTGCGGATCTATTACGCCCATGTTAGCCTCTGTATATACAGGTTCGGGTATACCAAAAATCACATCAGACATATCTGTACCAATATGTTCACCGGCATAGTCAGCCAATGCAGCCTGTAAAGCCTTGAAAATTAAATTTACAGGATCGGCGTCCATTCCCATGTGTGTCTGAGCAGTGGCACCGGCAATGACCTCAAAAATACTGGTGGGCATAATACCACATTCATTAAATTTCTCTAAACGACCGGGAGTAATGGTTTTTTCAATCCATTGGCTCTTTTTCCCGTCCATGCGCATGAAGTCTTCCATACCCAACTCTACAAGGTCGGCAAGAATTTCCAGATCTGTACGCCCTGCAACAGGGATGTCGAAACGTTCCGCTACAGCATGTAATTTTTCAGTACTTTTAATGGTGTAGTCAGGAGCGTTACCCTCCAGCAATGCTTTCAATGTTAACAAGATATGCTTGGCATGATCAGAGTGGGCAGCAGTACCACCTAAGACTGAACGAACCAAGTTTCTGGCAACAATGGTATACGCCGTAGCACCGCAAATGCCTTTTGGCGCCTTGGGCGTAATACGACAAGGCCCCTGGATACAAATGCGGCAACAAATACCAGTATCACCAAACTTACACTGTGGTTGCTGGGCCAGGTAGCGATCGTACGCTGTATCTACTGGCAGTTTTCTTGCAAGAACCTCAGAAGCTGCTGGATCAATTGTTCGATTGCGGTCAACTTGTTTTTTCTTTGCAACATCACTCATGCGTTTTTAATACCTCCCTTATTAAATTCGCACCTTAAGCTGTAACTCTAAGCTGCACACCAAGCTAGTGGCAATTCACCTCCTGCACAATTTTGTCTACAATTTTCATTATACCAGACATAATGCCTAGTCCGGACAAAAGACCGCTTTCTTCCGCTATAGCATTTTCCAATACATCTTCTGCAAAGGGAACCATTGCCAAAAGCTCGGAAGCCTCAAATTGACCCTGGATAAACTCCCTTTCTTTTTCAGTCCTGATTTTATTTGCCAGAATCTTTATGTTGTTAATCCCCAACTCCCCAGCCAATTGCTGTACAACCTTTGCCGTTTGAACCGAAACACGTGTCGGTTCTGTAACAATAATAATCATATCCACACCACGGGAAGTCCCTCGTGTCAAATGTTCAATTCCAGCACTCATATCCATAATTACTACGTCATCTTTATCGAGCAGCAGGTTACTTAAAACAGCATAGAGAAAAGAATTTTCCTTACAATAGCATGCTGTTCCGCCTTGCTTAATAGCACCCATACGTAAAAACCTGATATTCTCATGCTGCAGGGTAAAATCATCAATTAAATCATCTACTTTAGGATTCAAGTTAAATAAGGCTCCATTGCCACCAGAACGCTCTTCTACAATGCTTTTCATCTCAATAATAGGACGAAGAGATGCTAAAGCATCCGCTGCTAAACCTAGGGTTGCACCCAGGCTAACATCTGGATCAGCATCTACTGCATAAACATTATATCCACGATTAGCGAATTCACGAATAAGATTTGCGGCAAATGTTGTCTTTCCAACACCGCCTTTACCTGATACAGCAATCTTCATTGGCTTTTTCCCCTTTACTTTAAATAAATCAATAACCATTACACATCTACTAACCGGTTTCTGATACTGTGCCATACGGAAATACTAGCCAATTTTACAAATAAAAAACCGAATATTGATTACTACACTAAAGCTTCGACGGGCACTAGCAAAATCCTTTTTTAATGCAAAATGTCAAAATTTATCTACTATTCTACAATTTAATTTTTACTGGCGCCGACACTTTCATTATGACGTAAATATATTACGGTTTTATTACAGAAATACGTCCCAATCATGACTTTAAAGCAAAAAAAACAGCCTATTCAGATAGGCTGTTTAAGAAATGGCAAACATTGCCGGCACTTAATTTATTTTACAGCGGCCTGCGCTTTGGTAAAAACAAGCTGACCATCTTGCACATCTACAAAAATGGTATCATCCTGAGAGAATTCACCCTGCAGCATTCGCTCAGATATTTCATCCTCCAGCCGTCTTTGAATAACACGCCGCAGTGGCCGCGCACCATAAGTGGGGTCATAACCTTCCTTGGCCAGAAGTAATTTTGCCTCCTCCGCGACTTCCAGACCAATACCAAAACCAGCTAAACGTCTTTTTAATTCTTCCAGCATCAAAGTAACTATTTTGGATAAATGTTCTTCTTCTAGAGGATGAAAAACTATTGTTTCATCTACACGATTTAAAAACTCCGGTCGAAAAACGCGCTTTAGTTCATCCAAAACTTTATTTTTTAGATCTTCGTAAGTTTTATTCCGGTCATCGGGTCTAAAACCTAAACTTGCCTGTTTTTTTAGTTCACTAGCCCCCACATTAGAAGTCATAATTAATACAGTGTTACGAAAATCCACCGTACGTCCCTTACCATCAGTTAGACGCCCGTCTTCCAATACCTGTAGAAGGACATTAAAAACTTCAGGGTGTGCCTTTTCAATTTCGTCAAATAAAACGACAGAGTATGGCTTACGCCGCACTTTTTCTGTTAACTGACCGCCTTCTTCATAACCGACATACCCTGGAGGCGAACCGACTAAACGTGCCGTAGTATGCTTCTCCATATACTCAGACATATCCAGACGGATCATGGCGTCTTCGTCGCCAAAGAGACTTTCGGCCAATGCACGGGCCAATTCTGTTTTACCAACGCCGGTGGGACCTAAGAAGATGAATGACCCAATTGGACGCTTCGGGTCTTTAAGACCTGCTCTGGCACGGCGTATTGCTCGCGAAACAGCCTCAACAGCTTCTTCCTGACCAATAAGACGCTGGTGCAAAATTGATTCCATCTTCAGCAGACGCTCTGTTTCCTCTTGCGCCAGCTGCTGCACCGGAATGCCGGTCCAGGATGCTACAATTTGCGCAATGTCCTCTTCCGTCACAGAGTGAGTATCTGTTAATTGCTGTTGCTCCCATTCTTTTTTTAAATCTTGCAATTCTTTTTTCAACTGTTGTTCTTTATCACGCAGCTGAGCAGCCAACTCAAATTCCTGACTTTTTACAGCAGCTTCTTTTTCCTGGCGCAATGTGTCCAGCTGCTCCTGCCGCTCCTTTAAATTAGGCGGGGCTGTATGCGCTTTCATGCGTACGCGTGAAGCTGCCTCGTCGACCAGATCAATAGCTTTGTCCGGCAGAAAACGATCTGTGATATAACGATCAGAAAGATTTACTGCAGCACTAAGAGCTTCATCTGTAATTTTAACTCGGTGGTGAGCTTCATAACGATCACGCAAGCCTTTTAATATTTCTAAAGACTCTTCTTTTGTCGGTTCTCCTACTGTAATGGGCTGGAATCTTCTCTCCAAAGCCGGATCACGCTCAATATGTTTACGGTACTCATCAAGCGTTGTTGCGCCGATGGTCTGCAGCTCTCCACGCGCTAAAGCAGGCTTCAGAATATTGGCAGCATCAATAGCGCCTTCTGCCGCACCGGCACCAATAATGGTATGCAGTTCATCAATAAAAACAATAACGTTACCGGCCTGCCTTAATTCATCCATTAATTTCCGCAAACGTTCTTCAAATTCACCACGATATTTTGTCCCTGCAACCACCGCTGCTAATTCTAACGCCACAACACGTTTATCTTTTAATGTTTCAGGAACCTTACCTTCTACAATATGCTGAGCCAGCCCTTCAGCAATGGCAGTTTTACCAACGCCGGGCTCACCAATCAAACAGGGATTGTTCTTAGTTCGGCGCGATAAAACCTGTATCACCCGCTCAATTTCTGTACTGCGGCCGATTACAGGGTCTAACTTTCCTTCCCTAGCCATTTTGGTTAAATCGCGCCCGAACTGATCAAGTGTTGGCGTTGCTGCCGAACTGCGACCGCTTTCAGCTGCCGCAGACCGATCCGGCTCACCCAGCAAAGCCAAGACCGATTTACGCGCTTTTAACAAGTCAACTCCCATATTGGTAAGGACCTGCGCTGCAATACCTTCACCCTCGCGTAGCAAACCCAATAGCAGATGCTCTGTCCCGACGTAATTATGGCCTAATGCCTGCCCTTCTTCAATGGCTAATTCAATAACTTTTTTGGCACGGGGTGTATAGTTTACTCCCTGCGCAGGTAAAACAGCATCTCCTTTACCAATCATTCTTTCCACTTGGAGGCGGACAGAATTCAACTCAACCCCCAAGGAAAGTAAGGCTTTAGCCGCTATCCCTTCACCTTCCCTAACTAAACCTAAAAGCAAATGTTCTGTACCAACAAAACTGTGATTAAAACGTCTGGCTTCTTCCTGAGCCAAGACAAGTACTTTCTGTGCTCTCTCCGTAAATCTACCAAACATAAACATTTAAATCCCTCCTAACTTTGCTTCTCCTGTTGTGATAATCTTTGTCTAAATAAACGCGCCCTCATGCGATCTCTCTCCAAAGCATCCAAAGATTTGCCTGATAGCAGCTGTAAATTTGCAGGGCGCTGCAGCACCATTAACTCTTTAAGTATTTCACCATCAATTTCCCCTATTAAACCTAAATCAATCCCTAAACGGACCTCCGATAAAAGCTGCATGGCTTCCTGCGAAGACAGCAGCCGGGCATGACTAAGTACTCCATAAGCCCGGTTAACCCTGTCGGAAATACGGTCTCGCCCTTCGTTCAAAAGCACCTGCCTTGCCTGCGCCTCCTGCTCTACAATCTGTCTCGTTACACCAAACAAGTTTTTAACAATTTCCTCCTGGCTCTGCCCTAATGTTATTTGATTAGATATCTGCACTAAATTTCCGGTAATTTCAGATCCCTCGCCATAAATGCCCCGCACAGCAAGACCCACCTGGGCAATGGCAGATAAAACCCGGTTAATCTGTTTAGTTAAATTTAATGCAGGCAAATGCACCATTACAGAAGCGCGCAGCCCTGTGCCAACATTTGTCGGGCACACTGTGAGATACCCCAAGTGCTCATCATATGCATAGTCCATTTTCCCCTCTAACAATTCATCATAACGATTTGCTTCTGCCAACGCTTGTTCCAATTGTAAGCCGGGCAGCAAACACTGTATACGGATATGATCTTCTTCATTAATCATGATACTGACAGACTCATCGTCACTAAGCAAAACAGCCGCATTATGGTTTTCTTTACTTAGCATCGGACTAATAAGGTGCTTTTCCACCAGCACCTGCCGCTCCAAAGGTGATAAATCGTGCATAGAAAAAAAGGACATTTTTCCAAACTGCCGCGATAGCTTTTTATCCTGATAAGCTGCAAGCACCTGTTCTTTAACTGTAGATGTCTGACTATCTGACGCCAAATAAGGAAAAGGCAAATTCTTTATGTTACGCGCCAAACGGATTCTACTACTGAGAACAATTTCACCGTCTGGACCGACATTGTTCATCCATTTACTAATTTTTATTGATTTATTTTGATTATCGTTAATCATCTTTCTTTCCCCCATCTTCCGCCTGTGCTTCTAGCTTTCTGATTTGATCCCGGACTACTGCAGCCTGCTCAAATTCTTCCTGTTCGACCAGCCTCTGCAGCTGTTTTCTCAACTCTTCGATATTACGGCGCAGTTTAACAATTCCACCGGCCCGGCGCGGTTCACGGCCTACATGCTGCGTTGAGCCATGTATACGACGCAGCAGCGGCAACAGCCTCTCACCAAATGCCTTATAACATTCGCTGCACCCAAAGCGGCCAATTTGCCCAAATTGAGCATAAGTAAGGCCACAATTGTCACACTGCACTTTGTTGGTACTAAACCCCATTAAAGGTTGTGACTCCATATTCATTAAGCCTGTAAGCAAGCTTTGCAGAGAAAACGGATTATGGTTAAAGTTAAAATCCCCCTTGTCTTTAGCGCATTGTTCACATAAATGCTGCTCACGATGTTCACCATTAATTATTTGCGTCAAATGAACCGTGGCAACCCTTTTCTGACATTCCTGACAAAGCATAAAATCTCCCTCCTCTTTAGGAATCGTGCAATAAAATTTCTAATATCTCAGCCATCATTTCCACTTTTGCTCTGGACAACAATTGATCTCGCGATCGCAATCCCTGCGTCAGGGCTACTTTCATTATTCCGCTTTCACGGCGCGTAATAATGCGCGCTTCCATTAAACGGTTTATAAGGCCAAGAACCTCGTTGGCAGTAACTTCACGCTCCAACTCCTCCAACATTGACAATAACTGGTTAACCCGCTCTTTATTTAAATCCAAACGCTTTATACGCAGATAACCGCCTTCGCCTCGCCTGCTTTCTACCAAATAACCACGCTCTACAGTAAAGCGAGTTGCCAAAACATAATTAATTTGCGATGGAACACACTGGAAACGTTCTGCCAGCTCTTTTCTTTGCAGCATTAGCGTAGCATTAGGACTTGCTGCCAATAAACGCTTAATATAAACTTCAATAGCATTAGTTAAATTGCCCATGACACACACCCCATCTGACCTACTTTGACCATCTTTATTATACCACAGAATGAAAAGATTGCAAGTATAATTTTCATGTTTTAGCTATCTGTTTTGACCAACTTAGACCAATATATATTATACTCATTTTTTCTATTTTTTTGCATGCAATTTAAGTAATTTATCGTTATAAAGCTAAAATTTTAATTATATTTTAGCTAAATGTTACAGTCATATTGATAATCAAATTGTTAAAACTAAATTTGTAAGCTTAAATTAAAAAAAGGAGTGACGCTTACTTGGCTAAAAAAAATAAACAGGTTAATCGCAAACGTGCTAGTGAACTCAAGCGCAATGTAGACAATAACTGCAACATCTCCGATGTGACTGACAGTGTGGAATTTGCCGATGAGCCGTTTGACAATTTTAATAAGAAGAATAAAAAAAATCAACGCAATAAAGGTGGCGGCGGTTGTTAAGCAAAGTTAATTCTAAAGCGGAACATTGTGTTCCGCTTTAAAATTTGCACATTTCCTGCTCATGAAGCTTCCAGAGCAGCCAAAATAGCTGCTGCACTTTGCTGTTCATTTAAAACAGGGGAAAAAAGATCTCCTTTGGCCTGCAAACGCGGGCCAATATTTTTAATTGTAAAATCAGCCGGCCTGACATTACCGTCTTGCAGCTCCTGCCATGTTAAAGGCGTAGAAACCTGTGCACCGGGAACAGGCCGCACAGTGTAAGGAGCATTAATAGTTTTACCCCATAAATTTTGCAAATAATCCAAGTAAACTGCTTTACCTCTATTTTTAATCATTCTTTCCATGGTGGTAATTTTAGGTGCTCTAGTATGTACCTGACTGCAAATAAAGCCAATTATATCCCTTACTTGTTCATAAGAATAGAGCGGCTGTAAAGGCACATAAATTTGTAATCCTGTGGCTCCTGAAGTTTTGGGATACCCTTGTAAGCCAAACTCAGCTAAAATTTCTCTTACATAACAGGCAGTTTCAATGACTGCAGCAAAATCTACACCAGGCTGTGGATCTAAATCCACGACGCCCCAAGTAGGACATTCTATCTTATCAATCTGGGAATGCCAGGGATGTATTTCAATACAGGCCAGATTAACAACATAAACTAAAGACTCCAGATTGTTAACTAAAATATAGTTAATCTCCCTCTCCTCTGATGGTATAGCAAAGGTTTTAAGCCAAGGAGGTGCAAAAGACACATTTTTTTGATAAAAGCTTTTTCCCTTGATACCATCGGGAAAACGTTGAAAACTACAGGGGCGGTTTTTTAAATACGGTAAAAGATATGGTGATATTTCAATATAATAAGTTAACAAATCATGTTTTGTATAGCCTTCTGTTGGCCAAAAAACCTTCTCTAAATTAGTTAATTCTAATTTTTTTCCATTTATCTCTAGCTGCAACGGTTTAATCCCACCTCCTAAGATAGAACACAATCTTTCGGGCTATCTTTAGTAAAGCCTTGAATAACAGGATGGCGCATCCGCAAATCTTCTGTCCATTCCTGAAAGTAGATCAAAGCAGTCAGTTCGGGGATAACCCACTTATAATTTTTTGCTGTTGACGGTAAGTTGGCAAAGGGAGATTTTTTGCTGGTCATTTCTTTAAGGTAGGAATTTAAACATCTCAAATCCTGATTACTGAGCCCTGCATGTGTTTGGCAATATAAAAACCTATCATTCCGGAACTTAATTTTTCCAGCACCCTGATTCCATATTTAGCAATTCATGGTAGAGTGAGTCAGCCTGTAACTTGGGCCGGTAAAAACTAACAAATGGC